>NZ_JBDGQQ010000164.1:0-37769 GCF_042218895.1 Salinibacter sp.
ACGACGGCTACCGAGAGCATCTACTCCAGGGATTTTAAGATGCAATCGCCCTGACGAGAAGGGATGGCGTTTAGGCCGTTTCCCGGCTCAGCTCTGGGGAGCGCGTTCTACTCGCCGCCGCGCGGCGAGGGACGGTTATCCATCTTCTCCTCGACCTCCTCGGCGACCCGCTCGTCGATCTCCGCCTCTAAGCGCTCCTCCACCTCTCCCTCGATCCTGTCGGCCACAGCTTCTTCAGCCTCTTCGGCCACGGCTTCTTCAGCCTCTTCGGCCACGGCGACCTCCGCCTCGGCGGCCACCTCCTCGTGGAGGATTCGCTCATAAATGGTCATGTTCTCCCAAACGCGGAGAATATATCCGAGCACGAGTCCCCCTTGAAAGGCGGCGATACGGGGATCCATGTCGACGAATAAGAGATAGGCGAATGCCCCGGCAAAGCCAATGCCGTAAATGACGTCGATGTAGAACTGGGTCTGACGGCCTCGCAGCTGCATGGGCTCCGTTTGGTTCGCTCGTTCAACTTGTCTCGAGTGCAGCAGCCCGTCTCCAACTCTACACTGCGCCAAAGAGGAGGAACGTCAGGTACGAGCCGGTGGTCGCAATGATTGGTACCATATTTTGCATTAGAATGACCCGCGCAGTCGTTCCGGGATCGAAGAGCTCCGAGGGCGAGGATCGATCTGCCTCAGGGTGCTCGGGGCCGAGTTCCGGACCCTGGCCCTTCGCCGGATCCCCAACCGTGGGGGCTTCGTCGTCCGCCGCCAGTGCGTCGAGCGAAACCCTGGGCGACACCTCACCCCGAACGGCGTCGGCCACCGATACGGCATTGGTGGATCGTCCCCAGCCGAGGCCCACGATGCACACTGTCGCCACCACGACGAAGCTCGCCGGGATGCCAATCATCGATAACAGAATCACGATCGTAGAGCTCAGCACCGCCACCACAATCGCGGCCGTGAGCGGAAGGTCGGTGATGTCGTTGCCCAGGGTTTCCATCGTCCGGCGGGCAATCGTGAGGGCCCCGATGGCCACGGCCCCACAGCCGATGAAGATGCCCGGATTCATCGCGAGAGCCCCACTTCCCACGAGAGGGGCAATGGCGTTGGCAATGTTGCTCGTTCCAGAGCTGAAAGCCATCAGACAGCCGATGCTTATCAGGACCATCGTCCCGAAAAATTCTCGTCGAGAGGTATTGGGGCCAAGAGCGGGACGAACCATCACGCTGGCCCGTTCGAGAGTCACTGGTTGTGGGCCTCCCGGACGAATCACGGGCCGAACCCTCTCGACGCGCTTGAAGACCACCAGGGGACCGTCACTCTGCTCGATGGCGATCAGTCGATCCAGTGCGTCGTATCCGTAGCGCCCGACCATGACCGCCATCCAAAACCCGATGACGGGCGAGAGAATCCACCAGGCCAGAATTTCGCCAACCACAGCGAGGTTGAGCTCTCCCGTGGCGAGGCCGAGCCCGATGATGGCGCCTACGGCGGTCATGGACGTGGAGGCCGGCGCCCCCGACAGGTTGCCGATGAGGAGCGCCCCACCGGTGAAAAACAGAACGATGATGCTGGCCTCTAGGGTAAATACAGACGGGTCGTGGACCAGCTCCGTCCCGAGCGTGTCCACCACGCGTCGTCCAATCGTGTAGGCCCCGACAAAAAACGCCACGCCCATCAGGGCCCCGGCAGTAGTCTTTGATAGCACGTTCGCCCCAATCGCCGGCCCAAACGCGGGGCCGGTCGTCGACCCGCCGATGTTGAATGCGACAAAGCAGGCAATGAGGATGCCCCCAGCGAGAAGTGGATCGATCATGGGTACACCACGGATGGTGTCCTGCCCTCCAAGCAGGACCACATTCGCGTTCAAACGAACACTGCACAAGCTTGCGGAGCAGCCTCCCTTCGTTCCCCTCCGAACCCCGAACACTCTCGCCTTCCAGCCGCCGGTCCCCTCAACACCTACTCTTCGGCCGTGTGCTCCTTCGTGGAGGCGAACGTGATCCGGGGCCAGTCGTCCATTGTGCGTTCCAGCCGGAAGTCGCTCAGGCCCAGATAGGCCAGGTCCCCGTCGGCATCCCGGAAGAGGTTGTCCATGTTTTCGCCCTCAAAGTCCTCCATGTCCTCGGACGGCCCGTGGACCCACCGACAGCACGTGTACGGCACTCCGGTGAGGTGCGCCTCGACGTTGTATTCGTTTTCGAGACGCTCGAGGGTCACGTCGAACTGCAGCTCCCCCACCGCCCCGAGGATGTAGTCGTTGCCGCGGAGCGGCCGGAAGGCCTGGATGGCCCCTTCCTCGCTCAGCTGCTTCAAGCCTTTTCCGAGATGCTTGGCCCGGAATGGATCATCGAGGCGCACTTTGCGGAAGTGCTCCGGCGCAAAGCTGGGCACGCCCGTGAAGTGGAGCGGCTCGTTCTCGGAGAAGCTGTCGCCGATCTTGACCCGCCCGTGGCTCATGATGCCGATGATGTCGCCCGGATACGCCGTGTCCACCCCCTCGCGGTCCTGCGCCATGAAGGTGGTGGCGTTGTTGAGCCGCATCGTCTGCCCGGTGCGGTGGTGAATCACCTCCATGCCCTTCTCGAATTTCCCCGAGCAAACGCGCACGAACGCCATGCGGTCGTGGTGCTTCGGGTCCATGTTCGCCTGGATCTTGAACGCCACCCCGGTAAAGTTCTCTTCGTAGGGCGACACCTCGCGGGTCACCGTGGGGCGAGGCTGGGGCGGCGGGGCGATCTCGATAAACGTGTCGAACATGTCGCCCACCCCAAAGTTGCTGAGGGCACTGCCGAAGAAGACCGGCGTTTGCTGGCCTGCGCGGTATTCCTGGAGGTCCAACTCGTTGCCGGCCTCCCGGACCAGCTCGACGTCGAAGCGAAGGTCCTCGGCCTGGTCGCCCAGCACCTCATCGAGCCGGGGATCGTCCAGGTCGTCGATCGGCAGGCGCTCGTGCTCCCCCTCCATGTCGGCGTGGGAGAAGAGGTGTAGCTCGTCCCGGTACAGGTTGTAGGTGCCGCGGAAGCGATTGCCCATGCCGATGGGCCAGGACAGCGGCACGGTCTCCAGATCGAGCGTCTGCTCGATGTCGTCGAGGATGTCGAGCGGCGGCAGACCGTGGCGGTCCATCTTGTTGACAAACGTGATGATGGGGGTGTCCTGCATCCGGCACACCTCCATCAGCTTCTCCGTCTGCGACTCGACTCCGCTCGCGTTGTCGAGTACCATGATGACGCTGTCGGCGGCCGTAAGGACGCGGTACGTGTCCTCCGAGAAGTCGCGGTGGCCCGGGGTGTCGAGCAGGTTGAGCTCGTAGTCCCGGTACGGAAACTTCATCACCGAGGAGGTGACGCTGATGCCCCGTTCCTTCTCCATCGTCATCCAGTCACTGAGAGCGAAACGGTCGGCCTTGCGGGCCTTGATCTCCCCCGCTTCGTGGATGGCGCCCCCCTTCAGCAGAAGCTTCTCGGTGAGGGTCGTCTTGCCGGCGTCCGGGTGGCTGATGATGGCGAAGGTGCGCCGGCGGTCGATCTCCTTCTGCAGTTCCGGGTCGACCTGGGGGGGCGGCGCGGCGGCCGCAGTGTCCGGCGCAGTATCAGTCGTGCTCACGAGTAGGGTGGCAATTGTTCGACGGGCTGCGACGTTTTTCTTCTCCAAAGAGGCACAATTTTAGGCTACGAACTTGGGCCGGCGACGGTTTTCCGTGCCCTCCTTCCCGCGCGAGTTTCCAAGAAGCATTCACCCTTCCTGACTAGTGCCTCACGTGCGCCGCGGATCCACGGGGATCACGGACCGGGGTGACGTCGAGCCCCCGAAGGCCGATCTCCCCGATGGTGTATCCGGTCTTTTTGAACGGGACCCAGAAAAGGCCACTCTCTTCTCCCGTTTTCATTGCGCCAGCCCGGAGCGTACCCTGTACCTGTGTGGTCGTGTCGGTCTCCGGCGCCCGGAAGATGAGGGTGAATGAGTACCGGACGGCCGTGTCGTTCTCGTTCTCGAGCCGGAGCACGACGCCGTTGTGTTTGTTGTTCGCTTCCGGATAGAAAATGTAACTGATGTGGACCCCGTTCTGCTCCACAATGCGGGTCCAGGCATCCTCGTGCCACTCGTCCACCGAGTCGGGAGGGGCTTTTCCTTGCCCCACCGCCGCGGACACGCACAGGACTCCCAGTGCGGCCACTCCAGCCAAGACCTGAATGCACGTGCGCATGATGCCTCGTAACACCGCACACCGGACTCGTTTTTCGCATTGATCGAGGGGTCCGCGGTGCCGTTCAGACGAGAAGAACCGCTCCGACCGAAGCCCCGACGATGAGGAGAAGCCCCGGCACGACGGCCCGCCGCAGCCCCGACGTTCCCGTGAGTGCCACGATGCCGCCCTTCAGTACCGTGTTGGCCGCGGCCGCGATAACGATGGCCTGGGTGGCCGTGGCGGCCGACAGGTCGCCACTCTCGTGCAGCCGGGCCATCGAGAGGGTAATGGCGTCCACGTCCGCCAGGCCCGCGACCAGGCTCGACAGGTAGACGCCGGCGTCGCCAAGGTAGGACTGAGCCCAGTTTGACAGGACGAGGATGGCGGCGTACAGAACCCCGAACGTGATGGCGGGGACCAGGCGGAACGGATTCCGAACCGTCTGCGGCTCGTCGCTCTCCCCCAACGGCTGCACCCTGTAGAGGTATCCGCAGTAGGCCAGGCTGGCCGCCCCTACGCCCAGGATGGGCAACCAGACGGTCGCGAGCAAGGGGGGACTGACGACGGCGACCTCGACGATGACACGAGCGAACATGATGGCCCAGGCCAGCAGTACCGCCAGGGCGAAGGGCCGGTCCAAGCCTTCCGTATCTCGGCTCCGTTCGGCGACGCTCAGTGTGACCGCCGTGCTGGAAGCCAGCCCCCCAAGAATCCCCGTGAGCCCAACCCCTCGGCGGGGCCCTACCCACTTGATGAGCACGTATCCGAGAAAGCTGATGCCGGAAATCAGCACGACCATCAGCCACACGTTGTACGGCACCAGCACGTCGAACGGAGCCGGCCCGTGGCCCTCGCGCGGGAGCAGGGGGAGCACGATGACCGTGATGACCGCGAACTTGAGGGTTGCGACGATGTCCTCCCGGTCCAGGGTTCGGGCCAGTGCACGGGTCTGCACCTTCAGGGACAGGAGAACGGCCGTCCCGACGCCGAGGGCGGCCCCGAGCCGGATGTGTCCCCAGTAGCAAAGCGCCCCGGTAAAAAACGCCACGAGCGCAGCCATCTCGGTCGTGAGGCCCGTGTCCCGTTCCTGGGCCTGCCGGAAGTGAGCGATGGCCAGGAGCAGTCCCACCGCGAATAGGGCGGCCGCGAAGGGGCCCCCTCCTTCCAGTTCGGTGGCACTGAGGGCCGACGCCGCCCCGAGCAGCGCGATGATCGGAAAGGTCCGGGCGCCGGCCATAAGCTCTCCCCCCTCGTCCCCCCTCCGCCGGTACGCGTATTCCCGCTGCAGGCCCATGAAGAGTCCCAGGACGAGGGCCGTCCCGAACCGGTAGGCAAGTTGTGTGAGATTGGGCTCCACGAGCGGACCGCTCTCTCAGGCAAGGTGTGTGAACGGCGGACACGGACAAACGGGGGCACTGCGGGGCTCGATCCGTCACTGGAGTCCTGTTCCGGCCCGTTTCCTTCGGCTCACAATCCACCCTCGCCAATCGTAGACCCAGTATCCCACGTACTCCCGAATGGCTGCCGTGCTTCCAGCCAGCGCCCCCGCACTGGGCAGCAGGCGGAGAAGGGTCGGTTTCCTCTCGACAACTTGGTAGTCCGTGGCCGCGGGAAGTGCGTCCACCCCTGCACTCCGAAACGTGGCGAGGGCACGGCGCATGTGCAGCGCCGAAGTTACGAGAAGGACGCGATCAAACCCGCGCTCCTCGACGATTTCAGCCGTGCGCGTGGCGTTTTCGTACGTGTTGGCACTGGACGATTCCAGTACCACCGAGTCGGCCGGCACGCCCCAGCTCGTCAGCAGACGTTGCATCACAGGCGCTTCCCGGAACTGCTGATCCTTCCAGGGGAGCGCCCCCCCACTTGCGATGATGAGCGGGGCCTTACCTGCCCGGTAGAGCCGGGCCGCGTGCCACACCCGATCGGCCGCCTCGTGGAGGTCGGGATACACGCGAGGAGGGCGGGGCGCGCCCACCGAGCCGCCCAGAACCACAATGGCGTTGGCCGGCGGGGCCTCCTCCACCGGCGCCGGAGGATAGCGTGACTCAAGCGTGCCCCGGATCCAGTCCGAAACGAGCGGTGTCGACGGCACCCACAGGACCAGCAGTCCGAGCCCAAAGATTGTCGAACTGATTCGCCACCCTAGGGACGAGGCCAGCCCGGCTCCCACCAGAAGAAGCAGTCCCAGCGACAGCGGGTGGATGAGCAGGCTCAGCACCTTCGACAGAAACAGCGACATGGCCGGGCCTCGACGCGTTCTGGTGGGAAAGCAAATGGCGTAGGCGAGTTGCGGGCGGACGGGCACGACTGCCCTTCTCGTGGGCCACCAGTCTCCCGCTCAGAGAGCTATTCGGTGGATCCCCAGTGCGTCCGCAACGGCCCGTCGGGGCCGTAGAGGGGGTCGTGCGACGGACAGGGCACCTGCTCAATGTTGCGGTCGGCCTGGGGACGCTCGTTGGGGCGTCCCCGGTTCAAATCCCACTCTCGCCCGTCCGGGTAGGCGCCTACGACTCGGAAGTCTGAGGCGGCCCCGAGGTTCTTGTGAGCCACGCCCGCCGGGAGGACGAGCACATCCCCCCGTTCCACGTTGACGGCAGCCCCCTCTGGACCACCCAGCTGAATCCGGGCGTCGCCCCGTGTGACGCCGAGGACTTCATGGGCGGTGCTGTGGTAGTGATGGTACGAGAAGATGCCGTTCCGCCAGCATCCCCTCCACTCATGGGCCTGAAACACGCGCGTCATCGTCGAGTCCGGACCTCTGAGGGTGTGCTGAAAGGCCTGCCGGAAGACGGGAACGGGCAGGTCCTCGTTGTTAGGAAACGTGCCGTCATCGGAAAAGCGCTGCGTCCGCACCTCCGGCTCCCGGAGAATGTCGGCGAAGGCGTCGGGGATGGACACAACACTGAGGCGGCGATGCTCGGGGGACAGGCAGAGGGCGAAGCTCCATCGTCCTACGCAGCCTGCGTGGTCACCTCGCGCGCCGCGTCGGCCACGCGCTCAGCGGTGAAGCCGTACTTTTTCATGTTGGTGCTTCCCGGGGCAGAGGCCCCAAACTGGTCGAGACCGAGGGCGCGGCCGTCCGGACCCACGTACCGGGCCCATCCGGTCGTGGCGCCGGCCTCCACGGAGACCCGGAGCGTCACGGATGGGGGCAGCACCTCATGCCGGTAGCTCTCGGGCTGCGTCTCAAAAAGCTCCCAGGACGGCATGCTGACGACACGCACGTCGATCCCGTCGTCCTCTCGCAGGCGGGCAGCGGCCCCGAGGGCGTGCTGCACCTCGCTCCCCGTCCCGATCAAAATAACATCGGGCGTTCCTGAATCGTCCGAGAGCACGTAGGCGCCTCGGCGGAGCCCTTCTGCGCCGGTGTTCGGCCGCTCCAGGACCGGCAGGTCCTGGCGGGTGAGGACGAGGGCGGTGGGGCCGTCCGTTCGATGCAGGGCCGCTCGCCAGGCCTGCACCACCTCCGGCCCGTCCGCAGGCCGGATGACGGTCATGTTCGGCGTGGCCCGAAGCATCGCCAAATGTTCGACGGGCTGGTGCGTCGGGCCGTCCTCTCCGAGGCCGATCGAGTCGTGCGTGAAGACGTAGGTTACAGGGGCTTCCGACAGGGCGGCCAGCCGCAGGGAGGGACGCAGGTAGTCGCTGAAGATCAGAAAGGTGCCCACGTACGGCCGAACGCCCCCGTGCAACGCAATTCCGTTGGCCGCGCCTGCCATGGCGTGCTCCCGCACCCCGAAGTGCACGTACGAGCCTCCAGGCTGGTCCGCTTGCTGGATGCGCTGTCCGTCGGCCTTGGTCTTGTTCGACCCGGTGAGGTCGGCGGAGCCCCCGATAAGAACACCCTCAGTCTGGGGAACGAGTCGATCGAGCGTCTGCCCGCTGGCGGCTCGGGTCGCAAGCTCGTCCCCGACATCGAACGTCGGCAGGCCCTCGTCCCACCCCTCCGGAAGCGTGCCCTCCATCCATCGGTCGAACATGGCCGCCCGTTCCGGATGGCGGGCCTCGTAGGTCTCTCGTCGCTCCTCCCACGCCGCCTGCGCCGCCGCCCCGTCGGCACGGGCCGTTCCCATATGCTCGTAGACCTCGTTGGGGACGTAGAAGCTCTTGTCGTCCGGCCAGCCGAGATTGCGCTTCGTGCGGCGCACCTCGTCGGGCCCGAGGGGCTTCCCGTGAGCGGCAGCCGTGTCTTGCTTGTTGGGGCTTCCGTGGCCGATGTGGGTGGACACGGTGATCAGCGACGGGCGATCGGTCTCCGCCTTCGCTCGGGTGAGGGCGTCATCGATGGCGTCAAGGTCGGTGCCGTCGTCCACGCGCTGCACGTGCCAGTCGTACGCGGCAAATCGCTGGCCCACGTCCTCCGTGAACGCCAGATCAGTGCTCCCGTCGATGCTAATCTCGTTGTCGTCGTACAGATACACCAGCTTGCCCAGGCCCTGGTGGCCCGCGAGCGAGGCCGCCTCGGAAGACACGCCCTCCATCAAGTCCCCGTCACTCACGATGCCGTAGGTGTGGTGATCGACCAGCGATAGGTCGTCAGTATTAAACGTGGTGGCGAGGTAGCGCTCGGCGAGGGCCATCCCGACCCCATTTGCAAAGCCCTGGCCCAGCGGCCCCGTCGTCACTTCAACGCCGGGGGTAAGGTGATTCTCCGGATGACCCGGGGTAGGACTGTTCCACTGCCGAAAGTTCTTGATTGCCTCCATCGAGAGGTCGTACCCCGTGAGGTGCAGTAGGGCGTAGAGCAGCATGGAGCCGTGTCCGGCGGACAGAATAAATCGGTCTCGATCAGGCCAGGACGGATCCTCAGGGTTATGCGTCAGGTGCCGGGTCCAGAGCACATACGCCATGGGAGCGGCCCCCATCGGCATTCCGGGATGCCCGCTCTCGGCCACCTGCACGGCATCCATGGCCAAGCCGCGGATCGTGTTGATGGTGCGCTGGGCGATGTCGGTCGTATTCAACGTGTCGACGGAAGGGTCGGGCATCAGAGGGGAAGGGATTTGTGGAAGCGTAGACATAGAAAAAACCGGGCGCAATCGGGTGCACCCGGTCTGCTCCTCGGGAGCGGTGGTCGGAAGCGCTCACTTTGACGCTGAACTGGCAAGAGTACCGGCCTGTGCCTGGCTGATGAAGGTTTTCATGCACTCCAGAGAACGGGAGCGTACAAAGTGCCCGTTGACGAGCACCGTCGGGGTGCTTTCAACCCCAATGTTGATGGCCCGCTTCCGCATCCGCACGATTTGCTGCCGGTGCGCATTCTTTTCGATTCGGTTAAGGAGAACATCCGGGTCCATCCCAATGTCCGACGCAATGGCCCGGAGGTCACTCTTATTGATTCCTCCTCGTTTCTGCCGAGCGTACTGAGCATCCAGCATCTCGGAGAATTTGCCGGACCTGTTCGCTATGTACAGCGCCTGAATCTCAGGCAGCGAGGACGCTCGGAGGGGGAAGGGCTTGTATACGAACTGCACCTCGTCCTGGTGGGTCTTCACCAGCTTCTTCATGACCTCGTGAAAGTCCTTGCAGTGAGGACAGTTGGGATCGAAGTACTCGACGACAGTCACGGAGGCGTCCGAATTTCCTTTCGTGATGTCTTGGAAGCCAACCAGGGACGACCCGTTCTTCGGGAGCGGGTCCTTCGCGGTGTCGAGTTCGCACTGGGCCGACGCGGGGGTCGCGGAGGGTGCCGAACCACGGGGGTTTGGGGTAGAGGTCTCGCTAAAGTACGTCACGTCGGCCCCAATGAGGACAGCTGTGGCGACGACGAGGTACGCAAAAACTGTTGCCTGACGTTTCGAACGATGAGACGACATAGAGGACTCTGTTGGTGAGGAGGAAGTAGCGAGCGCAGCACTCTGAACGCCAAACAGCAGGGTCGCGATGGTAGCCGACACGAGACACAGAGCGCACAGGGCGCCAATGGGCCCCACCTGGAGGTAGACGAGATAGCCGGAGTACAAGAACCCGCCCGTGAGCAGGCCCGCCCGTGCAGAGTGGATCCAGCCCCGCAGTGCAGGCCGGCTCCAGAAGAGGATTGCCGTAAGGGCCGCGACCGACAGATAAAATGCAAATCCCCAGGTGATGTTGGACACGCCGAACAGTTGGCTCGACGGCCCCCCCGTCACGGCGGCACAGTCAAAGACTGATCCTCCAGACTCGAGAGTGGAAAACCCGAAGCAGCCCTGCTCAAATCCACGGTTGTGCTGCATGTACAGGTGCACAACGTCCAGGATGCCCAGGAGAGCGAGCCCAAAAATGATGCTCTCCAGAATAGGACGGTAGCTTCGGACGCGTTCGGGGATGGTCTCTGCCAGAGCCATGCGGGGGCCAGGTGCCAAATACAGCCGACTGAACGACACTTAACCCTAAACCTGAGTGAAAGGCAGGTTCCCCCAGTCCGTTCGGCCCATAACGCAGCCTCCCAGTGCCCGGAACTGAGGACGGTCGGGTCCAAACGGCTCCTCGCGGTGATTTCATCTCAGGTTTTTCGGTCGCCCGCCGACCTACAATTGAATTTCAAATCTCGTCGTTGCGGAGGCTTCTGCTAGCTCCTATAATGGAGCACTATGCAGAGCGCAGACTACATCACATTGCAGGAGTGCTGGCGTTGGTGGCCCTGCTCGTGGGTCGGAAGCCCCTTCCGCGTGTGGTGAGTTTTGCGCCTCCGATGTGAATGGCTTTCAGACCCGCTGCCCTCGTTTTGGCGGCGGGCTTTTTGTTTTGCTGTCTATCTTTCTCCCCTATGACTTTCGATGACTTCCGGAACCACGTGGAGTTCGCCCGCGATCAGGGTCGCTCGCGGGTTGTCGTGCCGGTCCACGCCCGGCGTAGCGCCGACCTGCTGACGCCCGTCTCGGCGTTTCTTGCCCTTCGGGAGGAGACTCCTTACAGCTTTCTCTTCGAAAGCGTCGAGGGCGGCGAAAAGCTGGCACGGTACTCGTTCCTCGGGCGCAATCCCTACCGCATCGTCAAGGCCTGGGACGCGGGGGCGTCCGTGGAGGTGGACGAGCGTCGGACCCCCTCTCCGGAGGCGAATCTTCCTGCGCCCGACGGCACGATCTTCGACGTTCTGAACGCGTATTTGGACCGGTACGAAGAGGTTGAGGTGCCGGATCTCCCCCGGCTTCGGGGCGGTGGTGTGGGGTATCTGGGCTACGACGCCGTCCGGCTCGTGGAGGACCTACCGGACCCGCCCCCCGATCCTCTCGGGCTCCCCGACGCGGTATGGTGCTTCTACGACACCGTAGCGGCGTTCGATCACGTACGGCACCAGATCGTGCTGATGGCGAATGTGTTCGTGGACGATGAAACTGATCTTGGCGCGGCGTTCGAACACGCGCAGGCCCGCCTCGATGCCCTGGAGGCGGACCTCAAGCAGTCGCCCGACACCCCTGCTCCCGTCGACTGGACCCAGGAGGCGCTCGTCTCCAACATTGAGCAGCCCGCGTTCGAGGAGGCGGTTCGCACCGCCAAGGAGCACGTGCAGCGGGGCGACATTTTCCAGGTTGTGCTGTCGCAGCGATTCGCGACGTCGTTCCAGGGGGACCGCTTCAACCTGTACCGGGCGCTGCGCCAGGTAAATCCGTCCCCCTACCTCTTCTACCTTGACTTGGACGACCTGGCGCTCGTGGGCTCGTCGCCGGAGGTCCTGGTGCGGGTGCAGGACGACACAGCTGAGCTTCTTCCCATCGCGGGCACCCGGCCCCGGGGCGACGATGAGGCCGAGGACGATGCCCTCGCGGAGGAGCTCCTCAACGACCCGAAAGAACGGGCCGAGCACCTCATGCTGGTCGACTTGGGCCGGAACGACCTTGGCCGTGTGTGCCAGTACGACAGCGTGGAGGTGGACCGGTACGCGTACATCGAGCGCTACTCCCACGTCATGCACATCGTGTCGTCGATCGCCGGACGTTTGGCCCCCGATCAAGGCCCCCTGGACGTGTTGGCCGCCTGCTTCCCCGCCGGCACGGTGAGCGGCGCCCCGAAAGTGCGCGCCATGGAGATCATCGACAAGCTGGAGCCCTCACGTCGGGGGGTCTATGCAGGGGCCGTCGGCTACGTCGACTTCTCCGGCACCCTCGATACCTGTATCGCCATCCGCACGATGGTGGTCACCGACGAGACGGCCTACGTCCAGGCCGGGGCCGGCATCGTGGCGGACAGTGACCCGGCTCGTGAGTACGAAGAAACCCGGGAAAAGGCCGCCGCGCTGCGGCAAGCGATGCGCGTGGCCGCCGACGGATTGTTGTAATCGTGGAGAAACAGTCCTCTAGGCGTCGTTCGCCCTTTCATTCCCAAACTTCGTCCCTGAACAGCGGTACGAGTCTCCCCTTTTGAACCAAGTTCCCCTACTGCTCATGCCGAACCCCATCAAGGAGGCCCTGTTAGGTCGCGGGTGGGCCGGAAAAACGCTCAGCCGGACCGAGACGGTGGAGCACCTGAACCCGCTAATCGAGCAACACATTGAGCTCAATCGCTACTACGACGACGCCATCCAGTCCTGCGGCGACGAGCGGGTCGTCGGGGTGCTGGAGCGCCTGCAGAAGACGGCCCGCACCGACGTGGGCAAGCTGTCCGAGACGGTTCTCAGCTGCGGCGGCACGCCGCCCAACGGCACCGGCCTGGAGCCCGAGGACTTCACCCTGCCCGGAACGTTCCCGGACATGCTCCGTCGGCTGCACGAGCTCGAAACCGAGTTCAACGACCGCCTGGCCGACGAACTCGACCTCGAACACCAGATGCGCACCCGGGGCCTCCTCGAGGCTGTGAAGAGCAACAGCACCGATCGTCTCGACGCCCTCTCCGCCCTCCGTCGCCGGGCCGAGGAACTCGAGGCGTAGTCCATCCCGACGCTCGCCTGTTCCGCTTCTCACTCTTCTTCTTTCAACGCCACCATGGAAGCTCCCGACACGACATCGTCCCCAGACGCCGCGGCGGCGGACGGAACGGTCGTCGTCTCCGGCATTCAGCCCTCCGGTCGGCTCCACCTGGGCAACTACTTTGGCGCCATCCGCCAGCACATTGACCTGCACAAGGAGCACGACGCGTTCTACTTCATCGTCAACTACCACGCGATGACGACGGTGCAGGACGCGGACCAGCTCCGGCAGCACACCTTCGACGTGGCGCTGGACTACCTGGCCCTCGGGTTCGACCCGGAGGAGGCTGCCCTCTTCGTCCAGAGCGACGTGCCGGAGGTCACAGAACTGACCTGGATCTTCTTCAACCTGATCCCGACGAGCTACCTCGAGAAGGGGGTTGCCTACAAGGAGAAGATCAACGCCGGCCTGACGCCCAACGCAGGACTTTTTAACTACCCGGTGCTCCAAGCGGCCGACATTCTCGCGTACGGCGGCACGCACGTGCCGGTGGGGGCGGATCAGAAGCAGAACCTTGAGATTGCCCGCGAACTGGCGCGCCGGTTCAATCATCGGTACTGTCCCGACGACGAGCCTCTGTTCCCGGTCCCCGAGCCCCACATCCTTGACCACGTGGCCGTTGTGCCCGGCACCGACGGGCGGAAGATGTCGAAGAGCTACGACAACACGATCGGGATTTTCGACGAGGGGGACGCCCTGAAGGAGAGCGTAATGCGCATTGTCACGGACTCGACGCCCCTTGAGGAGCCGAAAGACCCGGAGAACTGCAACGTTTTTGCCCTCATCAAACTGTTCGCGGACGAGGAGACCCAGCAGGAGATCGCCGAGAAGTATCGGGAAGGAGGCTACGGATACGGCCACGCAAAACAGGAGCTGCTGGGCCTCATCGAGGATCGTTTTGAGGAGGCCCGGGCCCGTCGCAAAGAGCTTAAGAAACGACCGGATTACGTCCGCGACGTTCTTCGGGAGGGGGCGGAAACCGCTCGGGAACGAGTCATGCCCATCATGGAGCGGATGCGCGAACGAACAGGAATTGTCCGTACTCGCTAACCCCTTCCCTTCAGAACAGGAGCCTCCTCACCTGGGGACAACCCGATCTGCCCCCCGATGACCGCTGACGTTCCGGTCGCGCTCGTACTCCCTTCCTCTCATCCCTGCCCCGATGATACTGGTCATCGACAACTACGACTCGTTCACCTACAACCTCGTCCACCTCGTCGGCCAGCACACCGACGACCTGGAGGTGGTGCGCAACGACGATCTGACGGTGGAGGAGGTTAAGAACAGGGCGCCCGACGGCATTCTCATTTCGCCGGGACCCGGGCGCCCGGACGAGGCCGGCATTACGGAACCGGTGATTCGGCACCTCGGAGACACGACGCCCATCCTCGGGGTGTGCCTCGGGCACCAGGCGATTGGGGAGGTGTTTGGGGGAGACATCGTCCAGGCCGATGAGCTGATGCACGGAAAGACGAGTCCGGTCTGCCACGAGGGAACGGAGCTCTTCGCGGGCGTCGACTCCTCGTTCGAGGCCACGCGATATCACTCGCTCGTGATCGACCCGGACACGTTCCCCCGCGAGGACCTCGAAGTTACGGCTACGACCGAGGAGGGTGGGGCTGTCATGGCGCTCCGGCACCGCTCCCAGCCCCTCTACGGCATCCAGTTTCATCCCGAGAGCGTGATGACGCGGGCCGGTCCCCAAATCATCGAGAACTGGCTGTCGATCGTGCGGGACCAGGTCCCAGCATCTCCTGCACGGTGACCGTTCCTTCCGCCAACTCTCAGCACTGCCTGTTCAACTGCCCCCCTGCACCGTGGACGAGTACCTTCGGATCATTGCCGACGGCGACCCGCTCTCCCGCGCGGAGGCCCAGGACGCCATGGCTCAGATGATGGGTGGAGAGGCCCGCCCCGAGCACATTGCGGCTCTCCTCATGGGGCTCCGCACCCGGGGCGAGACCCTCGATGAACTCGTCGGCTTTACGAAGACGATGCGCGAGTTTGCCGTCTCGGTAGAGGTCGACGATCCGCACGCCATCGATCTTTGCGGCACAGGCGGAGACGGCGTGAGCACATTCAACATTTCCACGACGGCCTCGCTCGTTGCCGCCGGCGCCGGCGCCACTGTAGCGAAGCACGGAAACCGCTCGGTCTCCTCCCAGTCCGGCTCCGCGGACGTGCTGGAGGCCCTCGGCGTGAAGATCGACCTCGAAAAAGAGGGCGTCGAGCACTGTCTGGAGGAAGCGGGAATTGCGTTTCTCTTCGCCCCATTCTTCCACCCTGCGATGCGCCACGTGATGCCGGTGCGCAAGTCGCTGGGCGTCCGTACGTTCTTCAACATCCTAGGGCCGCTCTGCAATCCGGCCGGCGTGACGCGCCAGATCGTGGGGGCCTTCGACACGAGCACGGCCCAGACGATGGTGCGCATCCTCGCACAGCTCGACGCGGACCACGTCATTACGCTTCACTCGGAGGACGGGATGGACGAGGTTAGCGTCTCGGCCGCCACAACACTCTTCGAGTACGACGCGGCCGAGGACAATCCGGTCCCCCGGAGCGTAGAGGTGGGACCGGAGAAGCACGGCATGGACCGTGGGCGCCTCTCTACGCTGGAGGGCGGAACGGCCAAGGAAAACGCTGCCACTTTGCGGGGCATCTTGACGGGGGACGATCGTAGCGCCCGGCGGGACGTGGTGGTGCTGAACGCCGCGTACGCGCTTCACACGAGCGATCGGTTCGCCGACCTCGACGCGTGCCTGGAGGCCGCTCGGGAGAGCATCGATTCAGGAGCGGCCTTCGACACCCTCAAGGCCCTGATCGACGCCTCTCAGGAGGCTGCTTCGACGTAACGGGCCACTGCCTCTCGCGCTCTGTTCCTCCCCGACCCAATTTCGATGAGCATTCTCGACGACATCATCGACGACACCCGCGACCTGGTGCAGCGTCGAAAGCAGGAGACCCCGGTCTCTGAGCTCAAGCAGCGTCCCTTCTACGACGAGCGGGAGCCCCTCTCCCTCGTAGAAGCGCTGAAGGAGCGGGGCATGTCGTTCATCGCCGAGATCAAAAAGGCCTCTCCCTCGAAGGGGACCCTCCGAGACCACTTCGACCCGGCGGACATTGCCCAGCAGTACGCTCAGCACGATGCCGCGGCGATAAGCGTCCTCACAGAGCCGCTTCACTTCCAGGGCTCGATCGAGCACATGGCCTGGATTCGGGCCCACGTGCCGGACACCCCCCTGCTCCGGAAGGACTTTATCGTCGACCCCTACCAGCTCGTCGAAGCACGGGCGGTGGGGGCCGACGCTGTGCTCCTGATTGCTACGGCCCTTGATCCGGGCCGCCTCTCTGAGCTGCACGCCGCCGCCACCGAACTCGGGCTCTCCTGCCTTGTCGAGGTCTACTCGCTCGACGACCTCGATAAGATTGACTGGGATCAGGTGAACGTGCTCGGGGTGAACAATCGGGACCTGACCACCTTCGAGGTCAACCTCGAACGTTCACTCCGCATCTTCGAGCGCGTGCCGGCGCATGTGGGTCGCGTCGCGGAGAGTGGACTGAGCGACCCCGAGACTTTGGTTCGTCTCCGCGAGGCTGGTGTGAACGGCGTGCTGATTGGGGAGCACTTTATGCGGGCCGAGGCCCCCGGAAAGGCCCTGTCCGAATTGCGCGCGGACGCCAAAAAGATTGCCGCGCAGCGCGCGGGGTGACGCCCCGCCCCACGACTTCCTGTTCGATCTCTCGATGGATTCTACGCAGCCACGTAGCAACCGATGGACCTCCAGCTGAAGGTTTGCGGCATCACTGAACTGGAAGACGCCCGCTACCTGGCGGGCGCCGGCGCGGACTACCTCGGGTTCATTCAGCACGAGGACAGTCCCCGCTACGCCCCACCGTCGCTCGCGAGCGACATTATTGAGTGGGTTCACGGCCCCAAGCCGGTCGGCGTGTTCGTAAACGCGTCCGCGGCGGACGTGAACACGGCGGCCGACGACGCCGGGTTCGAGCTCGTTCAACTGCACGGGCAGGAGCCCCCCGAACTCGTCGCGCAGGTCGACTGCCCGACCATCAAGGCCATCCACGTGCGCCACGACGCCTCGTCCGATCAGCTCCGGACGCTCTTCGAGCGCTACGACGACGTGGCCGAGTACTTCCTGCTCGATACGCACAATTCTAGCGTCTGGGGGGGCACCGGTGAGTCGTTCAACTGGCGCCTGGCCCGCGAGCTTTCAAAGGACTACCCCATCTTTCTGGCGGGCGGCCTTGACGCCGAAAACATAGGCCGGGCCGTCGACACGATGCGGCCCTTCGGCGTCGACCTGTCGAGCAGCCTCGAGACCGCCCCCGGAGCGAAGAGCTTCGAGAAAATCGACACGTTCATGGATGCCTTCCACGACGCGCAACAGGACCTCGAAGATGTAGGTGCCTGAGCCCCCCTTCGCCGCGGGGCCCATCCTCGCACAGCGAAGACCCCGTACCGCTCCTCCCTCGCCAAGCACACTGTTTAGATGTCTACCCCTAGCACTGAGTCCCGCACAGACACCGGCCCGGACGCCTCCGGCCACTTTGGCTCCTACGGCGGCGCTTTCGTCCCGGAGATCCTGACGCCGGTGCTCGAAGAGCTGGAGGCCGCCTACGCCACCTACAAGGACGATCCCAGCTTCCAGGAGGACTTTCAGGGCCTCCTCCGCGACTACGCCGGTCGCCCAACCCCTCTCACGTACTGCGACCGACTGACGGAGGAGATCGGGGGGGCGCGCATCTACGCGAAGCGGGAAGACCTTTGCCACACCGGGGCCCACAAGATCAACAACACGCTCGGTCAAATCCTGCTGGCGACCCGGATGGGCAAGGACCGGATCATCGCGGAGACCGGCGCCGGGCAGCACGGCGTGGCCACGGCCACCGTTTGTGCCAAGTTCGGGATGGACTGCGTCGTTTACATGGGCGCCGAAGACATGGAGCGGCAGCGGCTCAACGTGGAGCGGATGCGGCTCATGGGCGCCGAGGTGCGTCCCGTAACCACCGGCAGCCAAACCCTGAAAGAGGCCACCAACGAAGCGATTCGCGACTGGGTCTCGAACCCCGACGACACGTTCTACATCATCGGCTCCGTGGTGGGCCCCCATCCCTACCCGACGATGGTGCGGGACTTCCATCGCGTGATTGGCACCGAGACGCGCGCTCAGCTCCGCGAGGAGGAAGGCCGCGAGACGCCCGACGCGATTGCGGCCTGCGTGGGCGGTGGTTCGAACGCCATCGGCATCTTCCATCCGTTCCTGGACGACTCGCCGGTAGCCCTTCACGGGGCAGAGGCCGCGGGCGAAGGCCTGCAGGGCAACCACGCCGCAACGCTCGCCGAAGGATCACCCGGCGTTTTGCACGGCGCAATGAGCTACCTCCTTCAGGACAACGGCGGTCAGGTGCGCCTCGCCCACTCTCTCTCCGCGGGCCTAGACTACCCGGGCGTCGGCCCCGAACACGCCCATCTGCGGGATGAGGGGCGAGTCGCCTATCACCCCGTGACCGACGAGGAGGCCCTGGAGGGGGTCGATCTGCTGTCCCGCACCGAGGGCATCATTCCTGCGCTGGAGACAGCCCACGCAGTGGCCCTGCTCCCCAAGCTTTCCCGGGAACTGGCGGAGGAGCGGGGCGAGGACGCGGTCCTCGTCTTCAACTGCTCTGGCCGGGGAGACAAGGACATGGAGACGATCGCCGAGCACCTCTAGCCTGACCCAGTGGGCCCTGACACGGGCGGCGCCTGAGCGTCGCCGTTTTATTCCCCCTGCCCTCCTCCCACGAGTTCGTCCCCTACCTTCAACGTCCACGACAGTATCAACGTCCACGACAGCATGTCCCGCTTAGACACAACGTTCGGGAATCTACAGAGCCGAGACGAGAGGGCCATGGGGCTTTTCCTCACCGACGGCTTCCCAACCCCCGAAGCCACGGGGCCGATTCTGCGGGCGCTCGATCGAGGAGGGGTCGACTTCATCGAACTGGGCATGCCCTTCAGTGACCCCCTGGCGGAGGGGCGTCCCATCCAACGCTCCAGTGCGCAGGCCCTGTCCCACGGCGTGTCCCTCCCCGACACGCTCCGTACTGCCGAAGACTTCCGCGCCCAGAGCGACACCCCCCTGCTGCTCATGGGGTACGTGAATCCGGTGTTCGCCTACGGGATCGAGGACTTTTGTCGGGACGCAGCGGCGGCTGGGGTCGACGGGCTGATTCTTCCGGACCTGCCCCCCGAGGAAAGCGATCCCCTCTGTGAGGCCGCCGCGGACCACGGGCTCGACGTGGTCTTCCTCATTGCCCCGAACACCTCCGATGAGCGCATCGTGGCTGTGGACCGGCGGACCACAGGATTTGTCTACGCAGTGAGCGTGACGGGCCTCACTGGCAGCGACCTTTCGGGGACGCCAACCGTTGACGAGTACCTGGAGCACGCCCGGGAGCTGGTCCAGCAGAATCCGCTGCTCGTAGGCTTCGGGATCAAAACCCACGAGGATGCGATGCAGTTAAGCCGACACACCGATGGATTTATCGTCGGATCCGCGCTGATCAACCACGTCACGGACCTTTGGGAAGAGCCCTCGCACTCGCAGACAAAGCGTCTTGAGGCCGTGGAACGGTTTGCGCGCCGTCTCAAGTACGGAACCGCCGAGCAGTCCCCCGCCTCTTGACCCTTCCGTCCCTGCGAGCGTCCGGACGCACACGGGCGAATGGCCCTTGTCTCCCTGGTCCCGCTCTCCCCCGACCGCTTACACACCAGCATGACTGCCCGCCTCCCTTCCCCGCGCTGGTCCTTGCTCCTGCTCCTTCTGTTTCTGCTTCCCCTATCCACACTGGTCGGCTGTGAGGGCGACTTTCGTCCGCGTGCTGTCGGCAAAGAGGGCGTCCTCACTGTGGTCATGGACAGCTCGCGCTGGACCGGGGCCGTGGGCGAGGCACTGCGCGAGAACATTGCACCGTGGGTCAACACGCTTCCGGTGTCGGAGCGCTATTTCGAACTGAAGCATCTGGAGCTCTCGTCGGAACAGGTCTACGAGCGGGTTCAAAAGCTGAAGAATGTCATCATCGTGGCGCCCCTGAGTGACTCGACGCAGGAGGCCAAGTTCTTGCGGCGGCGCCTGTCCAATAAGGCTGAGCAGGCTATCCTGAACGGTCAAACCGCGGTCGTCAACAAGCCAAACTTGTGGCGTCGGAGTCAGCGGGTCTATTACGTGACCGCCGCTACCCCAAAGGCCCTTGTTCAAACTCTGCAAAACCAGGGACCGGACATCCGAAGCACCTTCAAGGACATCACACTGCAACGGTTGAAGCGGGAGATGTACGACGGAGAGCGTCGGTTCGCCACCGAAGATTCCCTGATGGAACGGCATGGATTCGCCGTTAACCTCCAGACTGACTTCGTGATTGCCGTCGACACGACGACGGCCTCCAGCGGGTTCGTCTGGCTCCGGCGGCGCCTGGCAAAGACCCGTCGGGAGTTTTTTGTCTACTACATCGAGAACGCGAGTCCCGACCGCATCACGCCCGAGTGGATCTACGCCACTCGCGACTCGCTGACTCGAAAGTACTTCCGCGGGAACGTAACGGGATTCGCCCGGATCGACTACCGGCGTCCACTCAACACCGAGCAGACCTCGTTCCTGGGGCGGTACGGATACCGGACACGGGGGCTGTGGTACATGGTGACCCCTGTGGAGGGAGAGAGGAAATTCCGACCGGTGGGGGGTGGGGGACCGTTCATTAACTACACCTTTTACGACCAGGCCACCGATCGCATCTACATGCTGGACGGCTCCGTCTTTGCGCCTGACTTCGACAAAATGAGGTTCGTCCGTCAGATGGAAGTCATGGCTAAGACTTTCCGCACGGCCGAGGAGGTCCAGTCGGAGGAGGGCCCCGTGGCCGCCGAACAGTGATGGGCACGATTGTTTCTACGTCTCGGCTTCTGTCCCCGTCTGCGTGTCGCGCAGGCTGGAGCCTTCTCGTGGCCGCTCTTGGCGTCTGCCTGCTGGCCGGTTGCTCTCGTTTCTCGTCGGATCCCAAGCCTGTTCCGGACAGCACGTTCACCCGCCTCCTTACAGAGTTACACCTCGCGGCTGCCCGCCGCGACCTCGACGCGCCGTACCCTCCAGGCCTCCGGGACTCTGTACTGGCCCAATACGGCGTGCGAAAGGCTGCCTTCGATACGACCCTGCAGTACTACAGCCGCCGCCCCGAGGCCTTCAAGGCTCTGTACCAGTCGGTGATCGACACGCTTCAGGCCCTCCAGCGGGGGCCCGGCGTGCCCAGCAGCGTGCCCGATTCTCTGGTCCAGAGTGGACGCCAGAGCCCCCCGCTTCCATAGCCGTCAGTTGGCGCTCTCCTTCGGCCCGAGCCAGCGGTGTGCCTTCCTAGTCAGCTCGAGCGTTCCCTCCAGGGAATCGTCGAGCGTGAGGTACTCGTTTTCAATGAGCCAGTCGACGAGCCCCTCGATTCGGTAGCCCGGGGCCTCTTCGAACCACTGCCGCCGGGGGACCGACGCCTCGACCTGCTCAAGAATATGACGGAGCACCGGTTCCTTCTCCGGGGTAACCGTAGCGGGGCGATGGCGGCCCAGACAGATGTCGCACGCCTCGCACTGCTCCTCACTTTCCTCTCCAAAGTAGGTGAGCAGGACGCGGCGCCGGCAGGTCACCGACCGTGCGTATCGGAGCATGTGCTCGAGGCGCGTCTCGGCGCGTTGCCGGGCATTCTGGACGGCTTCGTCGTCGACGGGAAGCTTTGCGGCCCGTGGAAATGAGAGATCCACCTGCAGGGCAGCCCCCGGGGGTTGCCATCGCAGCACGCCCTGCTCTTCCAGAAATCGCAGGCCGCGCCGGAGCCGGTCCTTCGACAGTTCCGCGCGACGGGCGACCCCACGCAGATCTAGGGGCCACCACTCGTGGAAGGCATCAGCATGAACGGTTCGGAGGAGCGTCCGCACGAACGTGCCCAGCGCCTGATTGTCTACGTTTTGGGCATAGCGGCGCACCTCGCGGGCCGGTTGCGTGAACTGGAGGAGCCCGAAGTGTTGTCGGCGCGGGAGGATTTTCCACCCGCCCTGCCGATCGATGAGTTCGGCCGCCGTTCGCACCTTTGTCTTCGAGAAGCCCGTAGTTTTGAGCACGGCCTCAAGGCTCACCACCAGGGGGCCCTCCGGTTCGGATCCGATGGGCACCTGTCCGACGCTGCACACCGCATCGTACACCTCCCGGACCTCGGCGGCCGTAGGATGAGAGGCCTCAATGAGTGAGGCCTGAGTGCGGGCGTCGGGGGGCTGGTAGAGGAGCACCGCGTGGGCCCTCTCGCCATCCCGCCCCGCCCGGCCTGCCTCCTGGTAGTAGCGCTCCAGCGAAGCAGGAGGATCCACGTGCACGACGAAGCGGACATCAGGCTTATCGATGCCCATGCCGAATGCGTTCGTCGCCACCATGACCCGAATGTCATCCTCCACCCAGGCCTGTTGGCGGCGATCTCGAACCTCTCCCTCCAGTCCTCCATGGTATCCTGCCGCGTCCACGCCGTGATCGGTCAGGCGCTCCCGCCACCGTTCAACCCCCCGACGGGTCGCAGCGTACACGATGCCGCTCCCCTCCACCGCGTCGACGACGGCACGAAGCCGCTTCCACTTGTTGTCCGTCCGGAACACCGACCACGTAATGTTCGGCCGGTCGAAGCCGCGGACCACCTCTGCCGCGTCCCGAATCTCTAGAAGTTCAAGGACGTCCTCCCGAACCGTCGGGGTGGCTGTAGCTGTGACCGCCAGGGTTGGGGGATCGCCGAGGTGGGAGCGGGCCGCCGGGATTTCCAGGTAATCGGGACGGAAGTGATGGCCCCACTCGCTGACACAGTGCGCTTCATCGACGGCCACGAGGGGGACGTCCAGCCGCTGGGCCCGGGCCTGAAACAGCTCCATCGACAGGCGCTCAGGGGCCACGTACACGAGGTCGTACCGACCGTGCTCGGCATTCGTCCACCGCTGCTCGACCTCGTACCCCGGAAGGGTGCTGTTGATGAAGGTGGCCTCAATGTCCTGGGCGTTCAGCGCCTCCACCTGATCCTGCATGAGAGCAATCAGCGGCGAGACAACGAGCACAAATCCCTCCTCCGCCAGTACTGCTGGCAGCTGGTAGCAGAGGGACTTGCCGCCCCCCGTCGGCAACACGCCCAGCACGTCGCGTCCCTCGAGAAGGGCCTCCAAGATCGCCGCTTGGCCGGGGCGGAAGGCGTCGAACCCCCACCGCTCCCGCATTGCCCGGCGCGCCTCCTCCATCGTGTGGGCCGAAAGCTCGGTCATGGGACACGATCCACCTGAACGCGGGGCACCAGACAAGAGCACGGCCGGAGTGTGCGACCGCTCGCTGAGTTCAACTTCTGGCAGCCGCCTCTTATGTTTGCACTGCAGTGTCGTTCGCATACACCTTGGAGCCCCCCGGCGGCATGTAGTTCCGTACCGGCCGGAGGGGACCCGAGGCGTTCCCTTTCGGCTTCCTGTTCCCCACCTATGGAGACACCCCGCGTGTCTATCATCATTGTGTCCTGGAACGCCCGATCACTGGTTGAGCGTTGTCTCCCCTCGGTGATGGCAACCGACTATTCCAACTTCGAGGTGATTTTTGCCGACAACGCCTCCTCCGACGGGTCGGCGGCCTGGGTTGCCCGGGAGTACCCCGAGGTCAAAATTGTGCGGCACCCCGAGAACTGGCTGTTCTGCCGCGGGAACAACGCGGCGGTGCCGCACGCATCGGGGGAGTACGTCGTCTTGCTGAACAACGACGTGGAGGTGCCGCCGGGGTGGCTGCGCCCCCTCGTCGACGTGATGACCCGGCACAACGACGTGGCGGCGGTGCAGCCGAAGTTGCTTCAATACGACGACCGGAGCCAGTTTGAGTACGCCGGGGCCGCGGGCGGATACCTGGATCGGGCCGGCTACCCGTTCACGCGGGGTCGCCTGTTCGACACGATGGAGCGCGACCGCGGGCAGTACGACGACGCCCGCGATGTTTTCTGGGCCACCGGAGCAGCCCTCCTGCTCCGGCGCTCGGCCCTCGACGAGGTGGGCCTCCTCGACGAACGGTTCGAAATGCACATGGAGGAGATTGATCTGTGCTGGCGGCTGTGGCGGCACGGCTACCGGGTTCGGGTCGAGCCGCAGAGCACGGTCTACCACATCGGCGGCGCCTCCCTACCGCAGGCATCCCCCCGAAAGACGTACTACAACTTTCGGAATAGCCTGCTCATGCTCTACAAGAACCTGCCACCGTCGGTCTGGCGGACCACCCTTCCCCTCCGGATGGCCTGCGACACTGCCGCGCTCGGCCGGGTTCTCGCTCTCGGGCGCCCCCAGGAGGCGCGCGCGATGCTCCGCGCCTATCGGGATGCCTTCCGGATGCGACGGCACTACCGCGCCGAGCGTCCCGATCCCGCCGAGCAGCCCGTGCTTCCGCCCTACCGCGGGCTCGTGCCGGTCGACTACTTCCTGCGCGGCCGGGAGACCTTTCAGGATCTGCCGGCCTCTAACTTCAGCCCGTCTGCTCCGACGAAGACCTGACCTCCGGTTTCTCTCGCCTCTCCGGTACAGTGCTCGCTGAGGGGCCCGCCTCCCTCGCGGACGACGGGCGCTCTCGCTGCCAGATGACAACCGCCACCGCGACGAGCACCACAACCATTCCCGCAATCGACGCCGGAGGCGGCACCTCCCCAAACAGAATGTAGGCGAGGATCGACGCCCCGACCGGTTCGAGGAGCGCCAGGAGGCCCACGATGGCGGCGGGAATGTAGTGGAGGGCGTAGTTGAACGACCCGTGTCCGAGCACCTGCGGCCCAAGCGCCAGCCCCACACAGAGCGCGTAGAACGTCCAGGAGTACCCCAGTAGCGGAACCCCCTTCACCCCGGCCGCAACCAGGGCCGTCAGCGCCGCGGCGGTGTACAGCGGCGTGACGTACGCCAGCCAGGACACTTTCTGCCGGACGACGCGCCCGATGAGCAGGTAGAGACTCACGAGCAGAGCCCCGCTCAGGGCAAGCGAGTTGCCCAGCAGTGCGCCCCGACCGAGGTCCACGGTCCCGGCATCGGCCCAGCCGATGAGCGTCGCCCCCCCTACCGCAGTGCCAATCGCCATCCCCGTCGGTCGACGCAGGCGCTCGTCGAGGACGAGATAGCCGAGAACCGCTAGAATGAGGGGGTGGATAGTGACGAGCACCGATGCGCTCGCCACCGTGGTGTGGGAAAGCGACTCAATCCACGCAATGAAGTGGAGGCCGAGAAACACCCCGGCTCCGAGGATGAGTCCTACGTCCCTGCGGGTGAACTCCCGGACTTCGGGCCCGATTCGCAGCGTTGCTACGGGCAACAGAACCCCCGCCGCCGTCACCGTCCGCCACACCGCGATTGCAATGCCGGGCACGTCGCCCGCCCAGCGCACCAGGATCGGCGCAAAGGCAAAGCTGATGACGCCGAGGGTGAGGACGACGTAGATCCGAGGAGGCCAGTCGGCGGGCATCGCATTCAGCCTTGAGGGCGACCGCTACCGGATTCTTCCCTGTCTATTCCGCTCCACGCGTTCGACGTCCTTCTCGATGTTCCGGCGGGCGAGCCGAAAGAAGACGTAGCCGAGAATCGGGAGGAGGAGTGCTGTGGATCGGGCCCAGAGGACACCCGTCGGTCCCATGAAGGTCAACCTTCCAACCGCATACAGTCCTCCGTACAGGACGCCCGCCAGGAGAAGAGTCAGGACCTGAGTACCGTAGACGACCGTCCGTTGGGTTTTCCGCTGCTCGTGGGTTTCGTACATGAAAATGGCCGCGACCGCAGTTCCTATCGTCACCACCAGGAGACCGATCAGCGACGGGACGAACCAGGCAAACTCGGTTGCCGCCCTTCCGCTCCAAAACGTGCCGAAGAGTCCCAGGGCCCCCAGCGCGAGGACGCCGAGCAGCAAGTACAGTGTTTGTCTCCGCTGAAGCATGAGCGATGCGATTTGAGGTCCGTTACGCGTCTTTTTCCGCACCGACGCGATCGGCCAGCGCGTCGGCGAACTCGGACGTTGTGGCGGTGCCTCCCACGTCCTGAGTAAGCACGTCTCCCTCCCGGTACATGTCGAAGAGAGCCCGTTCGATGGCCGTCGCGGCGTCGTCTTCGTCGATGTGGCGGAGCATCATCACCGCCGTGCGAATCATGGCCGTCGGATTCGCCACGTTTTGACCGGCGATGTCCGGGGCACTCCCGTGCACCGCCTCGAAGACCGCCATGTCGTCCCTAATGTTGGCCCCCGGTGTTACCCCCAGCCCCCCTACGAGGCCAGCGGTTAGGTCGCTCAGAATATCCCCGAACAGGTTCGTCGACACGATGCAGTCGTAGTCGTCGGGGTTTACGACGAGTTGCATGCACAAATTGTCGATAATGCGGTCGTCGAACTCGATTTCGGGGTATTCGGCCGCCACTTCACGGCCGATGTCGAGAAACAGCCCCGACGTCTTCTTCAAGATGTTGGCCTTGTGGGCCAGCGTTACGTGCCCTCGGCCGTTCGCCTTCGCATATTCGAAGCAGAACCGGATGATTCGCTCCGCGCCCCGCTTCGTCACGCGGGCAATCGAGTCGGCGATCTCGAGCCGCTCGTCGAAGTACTCGATGCCCGAGTAAAGTCCCTCTGTATTCTCCCGAAAGATGATCAGGTCCACGTCCTCGAAGGGCGTATCGACCCCCTCGAGCGAGGTGGCAGGACGCACGTTCGCGTAAAGGTCGAGACGCTGGCGGAGCTGCACATTTACGCTCGTGAAGCCCTGGCCAACCGGCGTCGTCACAGGTCCCTTCAGGGCCACGCCCCGCTCCTGGATCGAGTCGATGACGTCGGGCGGTAGGGCCGGGCGTCCTCGTTCCACCGCCGTCGCCCCAATCACACGGTGACGGTCCCAGACGACATCGACACCGGCCGCCTCAATGGTTTGGACAGCAGCTTCGGTCACTTCGGGTCCAATTCCATCCCCGGGAAGTAGGGTAAGATGATGCGGCATAAGAAAGAGGGTGCTGATTCAAGAATCGTGAAGCCCCGGCGACGATCAGTGGCGGAAACGCCCCCAGACTCCAAACAAAAAAGCCCTGCTGGGAAGCAGAGCTTTTTTGTGAGTAGATCGGGACCGCAAGCATCTAGGAGGGGGGAGGGCCTTCGCGGTTCGAGGAGTAGTTGATTTTGAGCGCGTTGGCCTCGCGGAGTTGCTGTTGAACCTGGTTAACAACTTTCATCTCGGACTCTTTGTCCACCTTCATGGAGACGATCATGTTCGGCTGCTCCTGCAGCTTGTTGTACATGATCTGAGCGATCGTCGAACGGTTTTCGATCAAGGCATCACTGATCTGAATGGCTGTTTCCCCCTTCTTTTCTCCTTTCTTGAGAGGACCGATGTAGAGCTTCGTCACCAGCCGCTTCTGGTCGAGCTTGGTCAGGGCCTCGGCCTGCGGAAGTTTGGTGCGAACCTTCACGTTCGTTTCCCGAAGAACCGTCGCTACCATGAAGAAGATCAGCAGCATGAAGACGATGTCCGGGAGTGACGCCGTGGTAAATTCCGGTTCCGCACTCGTGCTGCTGCGTTCAAATCTTTGTGAAGCCATGAGTGTAAAGATTGCGACCGAAAGAAAAGTGTCAGGACGAATCAGGGGGATTCATCAGTCACCTAGCCCCCAGCACTCTCCGGCTCCGCGATCGAGATCTGAGCGCCAAGGGCTTCCCTGATCTTGTTTTTGTCTTCAGGCCCAAGACTCGCTCGGTATTTCCGGTAGCTGGGATAGGTCTTGCTCAGAACGCTCTTGCTTTTCGGAGGCGGGAGCTGTCCGGTTCGCGCGATTCGGTCCCAGATCTCGCGGTACGCCATCCATGTCTCGTCGAGAGCGTCGATGTATGTTTCGTATGGCGTCTGTGCGCTCGTCTTGATTGAGACGACCGCATCGTCGGGACTCACCGACAGGTCCGGCTTCCGGCCAAAATTGGTCACGTGGTTTTTCACCCGTTTCCGGATCTCACCAATGGAGGCCTGCTCCCCCTCGATGAGCACGTCTCCCTGTGCGTTCACCAAGATCTTCATCAGGTTCCGATCTTTCACCGGAGGCGGTTTCTGATTCGGCTTCAGCTTCGGTGGAAGCGTCATCCCGATGCCTGTGTCAACCTTGATAGTGGTCGTAACCAGGAAGAAAATAAGCAGCAGGAAGGCAATGTCGGCCATTCCTGCCGTTGGGATGGACGCCTCCTCGCGGTCCTCGCGTCGTTGTTCCAACAGTTCAGGCATGGAGTGGTACTGCTACTGGTGGACGATTCAGCGACTTTGGGCCGAGCAGCGAAGGTGCTATATAAAGAGCTGGCGGACGCCCGCAATCAGAAGTCCAGCCAGCGCAAGGGCAAACATGACGACAAGTGTATAGATCCCTGCCTGCACCCACGTCTGCATCACGCCTCTCAGAATGAGGATGAGGACGCCGGGGATCGCGATGATGCCCGTGCTCAGTGCCTGTACCTTGCCGTAGTAGAGGCTTCGAATGCCAAAGATCCCCATGCCCAGGACGCTCAATCCGGCGAGGATGATGGCCGCCCAAATGGCGATGGGGAGGATCACATTCTGGCTCATGAGAAGTCGTCGGTAGATTGATTGGAAATGTCAGAAGAGCAGGAGGGGAAGCCCTCCTCCGGGGTTCCCGTCATCGGTTACTCTTCTCGCTCCCCCACGCTTTCCGGAATCGACTTCTCGGCGGTTGCGGACTCGCCCCGCTCCAGGGCGACGAGCGCATCGACCAGTTCGATCGACGCATCCTCCATCTCAGCCACGATGCGGTCAATCTTCGACACGGCATAGTTGTAGAAGAACTGGAGGATCACGGCAACGATCAGGCCGAAGGCTGTGGTTAGCAGAGCAACCTTGATTCCTCCGGCGACAATACGAGGGGATATGTCCCCAGCGGTCTCGATGGCGTCGAAGGCGCGGATCATGCCAATCACGGTGCCAAGAAATCCGAGCATGGGCGCCACGCTAATGAAGAGTGACAACCAGACGAGTCCTCGCTCCAGAAAGCTCATCTCGATGGACCCGTACGACACGACGGCCTCCTCCACGGCGTCGATGCCTTCGTCGGCCCGAAGCAGCCCGGCTTGGAAAACCGAAGCAACGGGGCCGCGCGTGCTTGCGCACTCTTCCTCGGCGGCGGGGATTCCCCCCTCATCAAGAGCCTCCTTCACGCGCTGGAGGAATGCCTGCGTGTTGATGTCGGCACGGTTCAGCGAGATGATACGCTCGAAGGAAATCGCGAGGCCGACGATGAGGCAGATGAGAACGGGCCACATCCACTCCCCTCCCTCGTTGAAGCGTTGAACGAGGGCGTTGATGGTACCGCCTCCGCCGGACTGTTGGGGAAGCAGGAGCAGAAGTTGAACCGTCAGCTTATCCAGAATCACCATGGTGGCTAGTTTTCAGTCGTGTCTGTTGGGGAGTGAAGATCGGGGTGAGGAGTCAAACCGGACCCGAGAACATCAAATCCTCCGGAAAATGCCTCAGTGGTGGGTGGCCCAGATGCAAGGGAGCAACTACACCGACTGAAGGCCAAGTCCACGGATTGGTGCCGGGACGCGATGTGTAGAGGAAGAGAGTCGGACGAGTTCCGGTTCGCACCTAACCATTATAGGTAGCCCGGGTGACCTTGTCAAAGGGGATGCACGTTGCACGAACGTCGATTTTGGAAGTTTACGTTGCCTTTACTGTCGACAGAGTGGATTGTAGAAGCGCCTTCGGCCTAATCAACCGGGTAGCGGGCCGCGAACGCTTCAGCCTTTGCCCAGGATTTTCGGGCCTCCGCCACAAACGGATCGATTGTGTTTCGCACGCGGGTTCCCATCGTTGCTCCAAAGACCCGCTGCCCCACGTAGCTCATGACGAGTGTTCGGAGGTGGTGGACGTTCATCTCTGCGGGCAGAGGATCCGGTGGGGAGTGCTCGTGCCTCGCGGATCCGGTTGCTTTTCCGCGGGGGTCGAATGTGCCGGGGGATGTGTCCGAGGTCGCCAGAGCGCCGTGGCTCCTCGCATACCGGACAAAGGCGGTGGTCACAGAGGAGGGCGGGGAATACCGCTGCAGAAACGCATCGGGGCGGTCCTGCCAACGGGTGCGAAGCGAATCAGCCCGGGGATCGATCCAGATTCGAGAAAATGCTCGGACGAGGTCCCGATTGTGGGCAATTGGGAGGCGGCTCTCCCCTGTACTATCAAGTTCTACAGTGAGATCGGGGCGAATGCCTCCTCCGCCCTTCACGATGCGTCCTGCATCGGTATGATGGATGATAGAGCTTGAGTCCCGACCTGCGTCCGACAGACTGGAACCTGTATCGGGGCCCGCCGTCCCGCTCAACTCGGCTTCGTAGGGCCGCTGGAGAAGTCGCCCGGAGGGCGTGTAGAAGCGCGCAATCGTCAGACGAAGGCCACTGCCGTCGTCGAAGTCAAACTGGCGCTGGACCAGTCCCTTGCCAAAGGTGCGACGGCCGACAATTAGAGCGCGATCGTGGTCCTGGAGGGCACCGGCCACAATTTCACTCGCAGACGCGGACTGCCCGTCGACGAGCACCACCAGGGGACCCTCTTGAAAAGCGCCCTCTTCTTCAGCGTACCAGGTCTCCGAGTACACGGTGTGATCGCTCCGGGCCGACACGATGGTTTGATCCTTTACTAAAAATTCATCGGATACGTTTCTGGCCGCTCTCATTAGCCCCCCGGCGTTCCCCCGTAGATCGAGGATGAGCCGTTGCATTCCCGAGTTTTTGAGTCGCCGCAGGCTCCGTGATAGCTCCCGGTGGGTGGTCCGTGAGAAACGACGGAGCCGCACGTATCCGGTCGTGTCGTTCATCATGTAGGCGGCCTCCAGCGTTCGCAGCGGGACCTGATCTCGCTCAATCGTGACGTGAAATGGCGACGCCCGACGGGGGCGGCGCACCGTCACCTTCACAGTCGTCCCCTCGGGACCTGTAAGCCGAGATCGGATGCGCTCTCGGGTCCACCCGACTGCCGATTCACCCTCCACTGCTACGATCCGGTCCCCAGGGAGAAGCCCCGCCTCGTCGCTGGGCCCATCGGGCACGACCGTCGAGACAAAGATCGTATCTTGCCCGCTGGGTCCCCTGATGAGCTCGTACGAAATCCCGATGCCTTCGAAGGACCCCTTCAGGGTTTCCTGAACACGTTCCATTCGTTCCTGGCCGATGTAGCGGGAGTAGGGGTCCAGTCCTTCCGCGATGCCGCGAACTGCCTGTGCGGCGAGGCTTTCGGGGGAAACGGGCTCGACATACCGGGCACGGATGATCTGGTACGCCTGAGTCAGCTTCTGAGTGGGGGCTTTGAGCTCAGCATCGGGGGACCGGTTGCTGTTGATTCCCCATCCCAGCATTGCGCCAAGGACCAGAAGCGTCGTGCCCCCGGCCACGATCGACAGGATCCGTTTCATAGACCGACATGGAGCATCGTTTCGAGACAACCCCCAGCGTGTCAGATCTTATCATCGTCCACCGCTGGAGATCCATGTCTGTACGGCAGCTTCAGTTCCAGGCTTGGAGAATCAATTCTCGGCTGGCCCTTGTTGCTAAGACCGATATCAGACGAGCCGTCGTGGGAGAGGTCTTCGTGACCTCTTGCGTCAGCCCTTCGTGCAGCGACACGGCGGTTTCCGGTCCACGTCCCTCCCCGCCCGTCCATTTCCCCGATTGCCCCGATGAGCAACAGTGAAATCGCCCGCGTCCTCCAGGAAACGGCCGATCTGCTCGAACTGACAGGTGGAAACCCGCACCGTGCCCGCGCCTTCTCACGGGCCGCGCGGTCGCTCGGGAACCTGCAGGATTCAGCCGTCGATCGTCTCGGCGACGGGACGCTCACAGATGTGAGCGGGATCGGAGAGGCGATGGCCGACCACGTAGCGGAGATCGCCGGGGACGGATCGTTCGACCTCCACGACGAACTGCTCAGCTCAGTTCCGCCGGGCCTGATGGACGTGATGCAGGTGAAGGGCCTGGGCACGAAGCGAACCCGCCGCCTGTGGATCGAACTCGACGTAACCTCCCTCGACGACCTGGAGCAGGCCGCCAAGAACGACCAGGTCACGACGCTCGATGGCTTTGGGGCGAAGACCCAACAGAACATCCTGGAGAACGTGCGTCAGTTGCGTCGCTACAACGAGCGGTGGCGCCTCGCTGAGGCGTGGGCGGCCACGGAACCGTTTCTCCAGGATCTCCGAACCGAGGGGGCCGTGGAGCGTGCGGAATTCACCGGTGCCCTCCGGCGCCACCGGGAAACAGTGGAGTACGCTGAGGTGCTCGCCGCGACCGAACAGCCCAATGCCGTTCAGGACTGGGCCCGTGCTCGTCTCAAAGACCCGACCGCCCGGAATTCGTCCTCCCAGATCGAGGGGACTCTCGAGGAAGGGGTCCCGGTGCGCCTGCACTTGATTTCGCCCGGTCAGTTCGGGACGGCGTGGTGGCGCACCACGGGCTCTCCGGCACATTGCACTGCCTTCGAGGACACCTGCGGAGCCCCCGCCCCCCATGCGCGCGAAGAAGGCGTGTTCGCGGAAGCGAACCTGCCCGTCATCCCCCCCGAGCTTCGAGAAGATCGGGGGGAGTTCGACCTGGCCGGGGACTCTCCTCCTGCCCTGCTCACCCAAGAAGACCTGCATGGGTGCCTCCACAACCACTCCACGTACAGCGACGGATCCAACTCGCTCCGGGAAATGGCCGAGGCCGCCCAGGACCGGGGCTTCTCGTATTTCGGCATCTGCGACCACAGCCAGTCGCTCCGTATCGCTGAGGGGTTGTCCCCGGAGGAGGTGCAGCGCCAGCGGGCCGAGGTCGACCGTCTCAACGAAGACTTTGCGGAGAAGGACCCACAGTTTCGCGTATTCCACGGCATCGAGAGCGACATCCTACGCGACGGGTCACTCGACTACGACACAGACGTCCTCGACACCTTTGACTTCGTCGTGGCGAGCATCCACACTGGCTTCAACATGACGGAGGAGGAAGCCACCCAGCGGCTCGTTCGTGCCGTCGAGAATCCTTATACTCGCATTCTCGGACACCCCACCGGGCGTCTTCTTCTCCAGCGCGAGGGCTATCCCGTCGACCACGCGCGGGTGATCGATGCGTGTGCCGAGCACGGAGTGGCCCTCGAACTCAATGCGAACCCGTACCGGCTCGATCTCGACTGGCGATGGATCCGGCGGGCCACGAGTCAGGGCGCGCTTGTTTCGATCAATCCGGACGCCCACGCCGCCCAGAAAATCGACTACCTGCGATGGGGCGTGGCCGTCGGCCGCAAGGGCTGGCTCACGCCCGACCAGTGTCTCAACGCCAAGTCCCTGGAAGACTTCACGCAGTGGCTCGACGAAGAGGGCCCCTAGCCAATCGGCCTTCCCGGCTACCTCTGCTCCCGACCCGTTTGGCATCTAGCCTCTGTGTCTCGACGTTCGTACGTAGGGCTTGCACTTGCTTTGTTCCTCGCGGCGGGCGCCGTGCTCTGGGGACGGATGGCCGGATCGGGGCCCTCCTTTCCGGCCCGCCAGTCGATTCCGAGACTGGCGGATTCCGTCACGATCGAATGGACTGCCCAGAATACCGCCCGCATCGAGGCCACCAGCACCACCGATGGACTGGCAGCACTGGGCTACGTACACGGGATGACCCGAAGCTGGGTCGCTACCGTGTGGCGCCGCACTGCCCTCGGTACGCTGTCGCGCTGGTTCGGGCCTGGCCTGGTTCCACTAGATCGTCACGCACGGCAACTGGGGTTTGGCCACCACGCCCGGCGGGCCTACAGGCAGCTTCCTGCTCGGGCTCAGAACCGGCTTCGGGCGTACACTCAGGGCCTGAACGCCGCCCTCCGGTCCAATCGCGTATCTCAGCAGGAGGCCTTCGTCGTGCTCGGGAAGACGCCCGGCCAGTGGGCTCCCTGGCATCCGCTGGCCGTGGAACGCCTGCTGGCGTGGATCGGCACCAGCTTTCTTCCCCTGTCGGGAGGCCCTACGGACGAACTGCAGGCCTTCCAAACCCGAGATCGGCTCCTCCGGCGCTGGCTTCATCTACACGGCTGGGACCGCAGTGTGGCGTGGGCGGCCCAATCCACCACCGACTCGACCCGCGCGGCTCTCTTTACACGGTATGTCTTGGGAGCATCGGCCAATCCTCTCATCCAGGAAGTGTCCCTCCACTGGCCCAAGCGCGATCCTACGGTGCTAAGCTCGCTGCCCGGCGCCCCCCTGTTTCCCACCGGCACGACCGGACACCGGGCTTGGTCCTATCTGCTCGGCAGTTCGGCACGCCTCGACCGCGTGGTCTGGGACAGCACCCAGGTTCACGACCGGTACGAACGCGTCGCCCCCCGTCCCGGAAGGGAGCGGCTTGTACGGGTTCGTCGATACGACGGCGGCTTGCTCCTGCCCCCAACATCTCCCGATTCGGCCTGGGTTCTCCGCTGGCCTGGCCTTGGCACCCACAGTGACGTACCGAGGTGGTTCGCGGAGGCCGACCTGGGAAGCACCTCCGACGCTGGCGAGCAGAGCACGCCGCCGTTTCATCTGCTTCGGGGGACTGGCTTGGTTCTCGACGCGGAGGGCGACTGGGCGGTGCGCGGTCGTCCGCCGATCGTCGAACGGACGCCAAACAGCGTGCTCGTGGGTCGCTCTCCGTGGGTCCGGTACCAGGCCCAGAGTCTTCGTGCTCACCGGGCCAGGTCGCCCCTCGCACCCGCCCGCTGGAGCGCAAGTGACTCAAGCACCTGGGCGGCCCGTCTCCTTCCCCGCCTTCTTTCCCGTCTTGCTTCCCTCTCCGGCACCGCCCCCCTCCTCGACGATGCGCTTGCGTACCTGCGCAACTGGAACTACACGTACGCCCCTTCCAGCATCGGCGCGGTCCTCTTTGAGCAGTGGATGCGGGCCCACCAGGCGTCTATCGGACACGTGCCCACCCCATCGGATCCTTCCTACTTTGCCACTCTCCGGAGCCGGCGGGCCTTCCAGCGGGCCGTAGACACCCTTGCGGCCCGGTACGGGACTGACGTGCGACAATGGCGATGGGAACGGATTGCCTCGGACCGTCGCCACTTTCTGGGGTGGTCGGCCGACAGCATTGTCTCGGCGGACCTCCGGCCCCTGAGCACAACTCGGTTCTCGCCCCTCAGACGTCCTGGCCGGGGACACAGCTCTGCGCTCGCTGGGGGACCGTCGCTAACAACGTCTGCGCCGCTTGGCCCGGCGCCTGCGCAGTGGGAAGGATGGACGCGGAGCGGACAGCCCACGCTCACGGTGCGCCGTCTTCGGTTCGATCCCTCGGCGTTCCTCGCCCGGTCCTGGCTTCGCGACGACCGTCCAGCTCCTGTTTCTGTGACTCAGGGGGAAGAGTCGGCCACAACCCGACTTGTGCCCGCGCAGCCGTGATTCACAGCTTGCCGCGCGGGGGTCGCTTTCCCCTCACGGGTCACGCCTCCTGCACCTGGTCGCGGATGTGCTCAGGCACGCTGGGGTCGCGGAGCGTGGTGGTGTCCCCCAGGTTCTCTCCGTTCGAGATGTTTTCGAGGAGGCGGCGCATAATTTTCCCGGACCGCGTCTTCGGGAGGTCGTCAACGAAGATGACGTTCGCCGGCCGGGCAAAGGGGCCGATCTCCTTCTCGATGGCGTCGACGATGTTCTGGCGAATCTCGTCAGACGGCTCAACGCCTCCTCGGGGCGTGACGTAGACATCGGGGACGTTGCCCTTTTCGGCATCTTCTCGCGCCGCGACCGCGGCCTCGGCGACCTCTCCCACCTCCGCAACGGCCGATTCGAGCTCCATGGTGCCGAGGCGGTGGCCGGCCACGTTCATCACGTCGTCGAGCCGACCCAGGATGCGGAAGTAGCCATCGTCCTCGTGGACGGCCCCATCGCCGGCCTCGTAGACCCAGTCGTGCCAGTCGTCGGAGTCGACGTCGGAAAAGCGACGCCAGTACTCATTGATGAAGCGCTGGTCGTCACCGTAGACGGTCTGGAGCATGCCGGGCCAGGGTCGCTCGATCACGAGATTACCGGCCCGTCCGGTCGCAGGCTCTAGGGCGTTGCCGTTGTCGTCGTAGATGGCCGGCTGGATGCCGGGGCACGGGTTCCCTGCCGATCCGGGCTTCATGTCCTGAAGGGCGGGCAGGTTGGTGATGAGGTGCCCCCCTGTTTCGGTCTGCCACCACGTGTCGACGATCACGGCGTCCTCCCCCCCGATGTGCGTGTAGTACCAGAGCCAGGCCTCGGGCTGAATCGGCTCGCCGACGGTCGTCATGTGGCGAAAGTCGAAGTCGTATTCGGCAGGGTGCTCACTGCCCCACTTCATGTACATCCGGACGGCCGTGGGGGAGGTGTGGAAGATGTCCACGTCGTGGCGCTCGGAAATCTCCCAAGTGACTCCTTTGTGGGGATGGTCGGGCGCCCCCTCCCGCATTACGCTCGTCGTCCCCAGCGCGAGCGGGCCGTAGACGATGTACGAGTGCCCAGTGATCCACCCAATGTCGGCGGCGCACCAGTAGGTATCCTCGGGCTTGATATCGAGCACGTACTTGGAGGTGCCGGCCACGTAACTCAGGTACCCGCCGGTCCGGTGCTGAGCGCCCTTGGGCTGGCCCGTGGTGCCGGAGGTATACATGAGAAACAGGATGTCCTCGGCGTCCCGCGAGACCGGCTCGACCCGGGCGCGCTCGTTCTCGGCCAGGAGCTCAGAGACGAGTACGTCGCGGCCCTCTTCGATGTCGGCGTCGGGATGCAGTGTCCCTTCGTGCCGCTCCCAGACCAGAACGGTGTCGATGTCGGTGTCGGCCTCCTCGACCGCCGTGTCGGCCTTCTCCTTATGGTGGAGGAAATCGCCCCGCCGGTAGTACCCATCGATGGTCACGATCACGTCCGAGTCGGCGTCGTCGGCCCGCTGGGCAAGCGCGCTGGCGGAGAAGCCGCCGAAAACCACCGAGTGAGGCGCGCCGATGCGGGCACAGGCAAGCATCGTGATGGGGAGGGCCGGCACCATGGGGAGGTGCAGTGTGACCACGTCGTCCTCCCGGACCCCCACATCTCGAAGCGACGCAGCCATCCTGTTGACCTCCCGGTAGAGGTCCTGGTACGTGAGGGTGCGCCGGGCGCCGTCCTCCGCCTCCCAGATCAGCGCGGCTTGGTTGGGACGCTCGTCGAGATGACGGTCCACACAGTTGGCACAGGCGTTGAGCTCCCCGCCCACGAACCACTCGAAAAAGGGCGGATTCGATCCGTCGAAGGTTTCGTCCCAGTGCTCGTTCCAGTCGAGAAGTTCGGCGTACTCTTCGAAGCCGTCCGGGAAGTCGTCGAACCGGTCGTACACCGCCGGATCCGAGACGTTGGCCTGCCCCACGAAGGCAGGGGGCGGTCGGAGGTAGTCTTGCGCGGACAGCCTCGCTTCAATCGTGGAGTCTTGATCTGCCATGATAGACGGGGGAGTGGCTTCGAGAAGGTACGAATTTCGAGGGGAGTCGGGGAGGGGGGCGTGGGCTCCGGATCCTGCTCGCTCGCCGGCCGATGGAAGGGCTTCGATCGGCCACACCGCCCCGTTGGCTGCATCCCAAATGGATGAGCCACGTTAGGGACTCGGGGCGTCAATTTCAACTTTTCGACAGTGTCAG
>NZ_JBDGQQ010000165.1:0-5248 GCF_042218895.1 Salinibacter sp.
TACGATTGCAGAAGCGTAGAGCCTATTCCCAAGCAGACCGATTGAAATTGCATTATCGACAGCCAGTGGACGCAGCCTCGGAAGGATTACCTGCACAGTGGGCACGCATGCGGGTGATGTGCCTCGTCCTCGCCGACGGAGGTACGCCGGGTGTTGGGCTTCTGACAGTCCGTACGGCCGGATGTCTCGGGATCACCTCGTAACGCAGTGCGTCAAATAAACCGAACGATATGACGCAGTGCGTTACGCCAGTACTTCTGGTCCCTCCCCCCATGTCTCGCCGAATCAAGCGTTACGACAACCGGAAGCTGTACGACACCGAAATGAGCGAGTATGTGTCACTGGCCGATATCGCCGATCTCGTTCGCAACGGCGAGACTGTTGAGGTTGTGGACAACGCGACGGGAGAGGACATCACGGCCCAGACCCTCACCCAGATCATCTTGGAGGAGGGGAAGAGCGGCCATCAGGTGATTCCTTCCGAGCTGCTCCACGACCTGCTTCGCCGCAGTGGGGCGGCTCTCGATAGCGGCCTGGGGCAAATTCGCACGACGGTCGACGACCTGATGCAACGCTCCCTGGGCCAGCTCCAGCGCTTTGTCCAGAGTCCCCGGCGGCAGGAACTGGACGAACTGCGCCGGCAGTTGCGCCGCCTGGAGCACCGCCTGACCGTCCTGCTCGACGACCTCGACGAGCAGCGGCGCGGGTCTTCTGCCGCCCAGGAGCAGAGTCGCGACGGGGCCACCGATGCCCCGTCTTCCCCCAGCGATTCTTCCCCTCGAACCAACTGAGCCCTTTCATTCTCTCAACGACCCTCTCACAATCAGCCCACATTCGCTATGACGAGCGACAAAGACACTCCCGAATTCGAGTCTCTACAGGACGAGCTTACGGAACGCGGCCGCGAGGTGTGGCTGGCCGGCCTCGGTGCCCTGGCCACCGTCGAGGAGGAAGGTACTAAACTCTTTCAGCGCTTGATCGACCGAGGTCAGGAGTTCGAAGAAGAGCGCCGGAGCGAGCTCGAAGAGGCCACCGAGAAGGCCCGCGAGCAGCGGGATGAGGCCCTCGCCCAGATTGAGGAGGTAAGTGAGGAGACCCGGTCGAGCCTCGAAGAGACTGTAGACGCTGCGCTCGAGCAGTTCGGGGTGCCCACCCGTGACGAAGTCGATCGGCTGGCGGAAAAGGTCGACACCCTGTCGCAGCAGGTTGACGACCTAACCGCCGCGCTGTCGAAGCAGGATGGCTCCTCTGAAGGTGAGGACTCTTCCTCCGATGAGGAGTAGCACAGGTCTTTTCTGGCCCCTTCGGACGAGTCTTCTCGAAGGATGGGAGCTCCTGATGAACGGGGGCTCCCTTTTTTTTTGCGAAGCAATGTTTCCATCGTCGTACCGGCGCCGGGACGGGCCTATCTGCCTGGCTTTATGCAGGCTGGAACCGCTTCCGCATCCAGTCAATACTGCGAACGGACTGGATTCACAATCGACAGTACACGCGCGATGACACCGGTCAATTCCACGGGTTCCAGTACAATTGGTCTTGCCTGCGCAGGAGGGGTCGTCGAGGGCGCCATCTACGAAGTTGGGGCACTTCGTGCTCTCGACGAGGCTCTTGAGGGCGTTAGTCTGTACGACGTCGACGTGTACGTGGGGGTCAGCTCGGGAGCCCTTATGAGCGGATTGCTGGCAAACGGTGTGTCGACCCGGGAACTCAGTCAGGCAGTCGTCGCAGAATCGCACGACACAACCCTGAACCTAGACCCCGAGGCTCTTTTTCGACCAGCGCTGCGCGAGTACGCCGGGCGTCTGCGCCGCCTGCCAGGGACCCTCTTTTCTTCGCTCCGCCACTACCTCTTTAACCCGGGAGACCTTTCGTTCCTTGGGCTTCTCGCCTCATTCGGCTCAGTCGTGCCAACCGGCCTCTTCGACAATTCTCCCCTGGAGCGTTTCCTCGCTGAGGCTCTCTCTGCGAACGGGCGGACCAATGATTTCCGTCAGCTGGACTCCCGTCTGTACACTGTGACGATGGACCTCGACTCTGCCGACATCACAGTTTTTGGGAAGCCAGGACACGAGGATGTGCCCATTTCCCGAGCCGTACAGGCCTCGACGGCCCTTCCCGGACTATACACTCCCGTCGAGATTGACGGGCGGCACTACATCGACGGCGTGGCCCGCCGCACGGTGCACGCGAGCGTTGCGCTCGACGCGGGGGCCGACCTGCTCTTCTGCATCAACCCCATCGTTCCCATGAACGTGCAGCTTGAGGAGCATGCTCATCGGCTGCTTGGGGCGCGTAGGAACGGAGCCGAAGCAGGTCTCGCGGATCGCGGCCTGCCGTCGGTGCTCTCGCAGACGTTTCGGGCCATCGTTGACTCGCGCAAGCAGACCGGATTCAAGAAATACAAACATACCCATCCGGACGCCGACCTCATCCTTATCGAGCCGGAGTGCGACGACGCGAGCCTGTTCTTCTCCAACATCTTCAGTTTCAGGAACCGCCACAACGTCTGCGAGCACGCGTACCAGGCCACCCGCCAGCATCTGCGGGACCGCGCCCCCGACCTCAGACCGGTTCTGGAACGTCACGGGTTGTCACTGCGCCTGGATCTCCTCGAGGATGACACCCGCACCCTATACGACACCGCGTTGCCTGACTGTTCTGGGCAAGGCAGGTCGGACGACGCCTCGATGGCGACCGTGCTGCATGAAACTCAGGAGTCGCTGGACCGCCTCGATGTCCTCCTCGACCGCCTCTGCGTCCGAGAGGCCAGCACGTAGTGGCGGAGCCGAGAACTGGGAAGCCGTTGTTTCTGCACCGGTGAGTGGCCTGGATGGGTCTGACGTGCGCGGTCTCTGAGTACGGTTAGGCCCACAGGGCTAGCCCCGCACCGATGATTAAGAGTGGGATGTAGAGCCAGAGCGGCCCGCCCTGCACCGCCGCAATGACGCCGCCAACAATACAGGCCCCCGCGACAATGCCACTGCGAATCCCTGTGGACGGATTGCCCGGTTCCTGAGCCGTAAGAGACTCCTCAAGGTGAGACATACCCGAGGTCAGAAGCTGGGGAAGTTTCAGCGCCGCGTCCACCAGCTCCGGCGCACTTCCGAGCATTTCCGACCCTACCTTCCAGGGGCTGAACCGGTCTCGGAAGATCTGCTGCACGTGACGTCGCGAGACCGCCACAACGTCGAGGTCTGGATCGAGCTTGCGGCCCACTCCCTCAAACGTCACGAGTGCCTTCACCATCAGCGTCATCTCAACCGGAAAGAAGACGCGATACCGACCGCCTAGACTCAGCGACCGAAGGATCACCTGCGCGAGACTAATGGACCCTTGCTTGCTCTGCATCAGGAAGTGCCGAGCCATGTCCGATACGGCCCGGCGAAAGCCCTGCGGATCTCCCCCCTCCCCCACGCGCGCCATGTCGAGGAGGTACTGGGCCGCGCTTTCGACATCTCCCCGCACCAGGGCATAGTAGTAGTAGAGCATGCGCCGTTTCAGGTCGGCTCGGAAGCGCCCTACCATCCCAAGATCGATAAATCCGATTTGTAGGTCTTCTGGCCGCTCTCCGGGCATGATCCGCAAATTCCCGGCGTGCAGGTCGGCATGGAAGAAGCCGTCCTTGTAGAGCATCCGAATGATAGCCGAGGCTCCCAGATCGATCACGCGCTGCCGCTCTTCTTCGCTCAGCTCAAGCGCGGCCTCGGCGCCGGGCCGGATGCCCCCCAGATACTCCATTGTGAGCACGTCATCGGTGCTCAGCTCCCGGTAGACCTCCGGAAACACGATGCCCGGAACGTCCTGGAAGTTGGCCGCGAAGATTTCCGCATGGTCCGCCTCGTAGTCAAAGTTGAGTTCGCGCTTCGTGTAGGCACTGAACTCCTCGATGATCTGCTTCGGCTGGTAGCGCGGCAGTAGCCACTGCAGAAACGCCCCGAAGAACTCAAGGAGTTTCAGGTCGGAGGTTACGACGTCGCGGATTCCCGGTTTGATGACCTTCACCACTACGTCGTCGCCTCTGTGGGTGGTGGCACGGTGCACCTGCGCGATCGAGGCAGCGCCCAGCGGCTCCGGATCGATTTCCCGAAAGAGAGTGTCGGCGGAAGCGTCCAGCTCCCGTTCGATGACGGTTTCCACCTGTTCGAACGGAATGGGAGGAAGGTGATCCATCAGACTATCCAGCTCCTGCGTAATGGGCTTGGGCAGGAGGTCTCCCCGGATGGCCATGATTTGCCCTAATTTCGTAAAGGTGGGGCCCAAAATTTCGAGCCGGCGCCGGAGCTGCTCGGGGAATGGACGGTCCCGCAGGTCACTCCGGACAAATGGCGTCAGGATCGTTGCCAGCACGCGTTTGCCAAGCGAACGCATGCCCGTCCGTTGCACACGGGGCAGGGATCGGACGTATGCGATGTACCCCCCCATCAGGAGGCCAGCCACATGCCGCCAAACTGTGAAGAACCGCCGGACGGCCCCTCGGTAGGGCGCCAGCGGGTCGAAGTCGGCCAGGGGGGAGTCCTCCTCCGACGATGAGACCGAGTTTTCGGGAATGGCTCCGTCTCCAGAAAATGAAGGTCGCTCCGTTTTCGATTCTTCCCCCCCGACCTCCGACGCGCTCTGATTCAACTGCCGATTGGACGATGCCGGGCCGCTTTCCCTGCCTGCCCCCGCCCCTGAGGTCGGGATAGAGGATGTGGAGCGATCGTTTTCCATATTGAGATGCACGCATGAAAAAGAATCCCCGGCTGAAAGTGCCGCCGGTGCTTCTCGTTTTTAGTCATGTACCCGCAACTGACCTGAATAGTTGACTGCCTTCGGGAATGGCATGAAGGGACAACGACTCCTCCGCTGAAAACGGCAGCCCGCAAGAACAAAAAATAAAAAAGGGACGCCGCTGCAACCGCAACGGCGTCCCTCAGAGGAACCCTGGCAACGTCCTACTCTACCGGCGAAAAGCCAGTACCATGGGCGCTGCGGGACTTAACTTCTCTGTTCGAGATGGGAAGAGGTGTTGCCCCCGCGCTATAATCACCAGGAGACTCGATGCTGGCACAGAGCCAGCGGAATGTCTGACATGACGGAGGACACAGCACTGCAAAGTAACATGCAAGCAGCACGTAGCCGCATGATGGCACATGCAAAATAGGGGTGTTAAGCCTTATGGGTAATTAGTACGGCTCGGCTGAACGTGTCACCACGCTTACACCTGCCGCCTATCTACGTCCTCGTCTCGAACGACCCATGAGGAAGA
>NZ_JBDGQQ010000166.1:0-11603 GCF_042218895.1 Salinibacter sp.
CTTCCGCCGCCTCCATGACCTCCGAGAGCGAGACCCCGAGCGTGCGCATCCGCTCTTGATCGACGATCACCTGGTAGGCCTTGACCTTTCCCCCGTGCGGGATGACCTGCGCGACGCCGTCGACGGCCAGCAGGCGGCGGCGCACCACGCGGTCCGCGGTGGTCCGCACCTCGCGCATCGAGTGTTCGTCGCTGGTGAGGCCGATCAGCAGGATCTCGCCCATGATGGACGTGATGGGGGCCATCGTGGGCGCGTCCGCGCCGTCTGGGAGCTGGCCCTTCACGAGCTGGAGTTTTTCGCTCACGATCTGGCGGGCCTGGTAGATGTCGGTGCCCCACTCGAACTCGACATATACGATGGAGTAGCCCTGCGCCGAGCTGGACCGCACACGCCGGACGCTGGCGGCCCCGTTCACGGCCGTCTCAATCGGGTAGGTCACCAGCTTCTCCACCTCCTCCGGCGCCATGCCGTGCGACTCGGTAATCACCGTTACGCGCGGGGCCGTCAGGTCCGGAAACACGTTGACCGGCATCGTGAGGGCCGCGTAGCCCCCCGCCGCGAGGAGCAGCGCCGCGCCGACGAGGGTCACGAGCCGGTTCGTAAGGGCCCACTGAATCGTACGGTCAAGCATGCTTCTTCGTATGCGCGTCTGGGCGAGAGGGGGTGGGAGTGTGCCTCCATCAGCCGTACCACAGTAGGGGACTCCGGGGCGTAGAATCGTTCAACGTTCCAACGTCGAACGTGCAACGCCCCATAGATCAGTGCGTGTGCCCGTGGCCGATCTGACTAGTGTTCAGCGAAGCAAGGTAGACCTGGTAGGCACCGCTCGTAACGACGTGCTCGCCCGCCTGCACGCCCCGCTCCACGAGGGTATGTTGTCCGTCGGTGGGGCCCAATCGGAGAGGCCGTCGCTCGAAGGATTCGCCGCCCGTTTGCACGTAGGCAACTGGGCGCCCGTCCTCGGTCTGGATGGCCTCGTTGGGAATGGCGACGCCGGACTTCGAATCCGCAAGAAGGAGCCGGGCGTCGGCCATCATGCCGATCTTGAGCGCGCCGCTCGGATTGGGGACCTTGAGGCGGACGGGGAGCGTTCGGGTATCCGTATCGATCGTGGCCCCCGTCGAGACGACCCGGCTCGCCTTGTGGGTTTTGTCACCGCCCCCGGTGGTAAACACGGCCCCAGTGGCCTGGCTCACGGCAGCCGCGTGTTCGGCGGGCACCCGGAGGCGGAGCCACACGCGACTCGGGTCCACAATCGTGTAGAGGACCGTGCCCACCTCCACCCGGCTTCCCGGCGCGAGATGGCGCTCCTGGATCCGACCGCTGATCGGGGCCTTCAGGGAGTAATTGAATCCGGAGTCGCTCTCGGACGCCTTGGTTGAGGTCGACGTCATCTGTGAGGGCGCCTCTCCACTGGTCCCACTCATCGATTTGAGGGCGGCCCGGGCCAGCTCCAGGTCATGGCGCGCCTCCACGAGTCGCTTTTCCGGAATCGCCTCCGCCTCCACGAGCCGCTCGGCGCGGCGCACCTCTCGCTTCAGCCGTTCGACGCGGCCCTTCAGGTCGGCGTAGGAGCCCTCTCCGCCCGACGGGCTGAGGACGCCCAGCGTCTGCCCCTCCCGCACCCGGTCGCCGGGCGCAGGCATGTCGAGATTTGCCTGGGCGGGTGTCAGGCCGCTCACCGGCGCCGACACCTTTGCAAACTGCCCCGCGACCGGCTCAATCGTGCCGGAGGCCTCGATGGACCGCTGTACCGACCGCTCCTGTGCCTCCGCGACGCCAAAGGCCGTCTCCCACTGCTGCTCCTTGCGGTACGAGATCTCCGCCGAGCCGCCCCCCGGCGTCGGGGCCGCCGAGGCGCTCTCGTAGACGGTCAGGCCGCCCACCTCCACCGTGTCCTGCACCTGCGGCCCCTTCACAATCATGAAGAGACGAAACGTCCCGGTCTCCGGGATCGTGGGCTGGGGCGTGAAGATGCCGGGCTCCGGCGGTCCCTCGACCGTGTGCACGTACGCCGCGCCGTCCGGACGGCGAAAGCGGAGCGTGAGTGATCCTTTCGTGAGCGGACGATAGCCCTCCAGGCGGGTCACGTGGACGGCCCAGGGCGCGCTCGTCTCCCCTGCCACCATCACGGGATGCTCGGCGAACACCTCAACGGCCTCCGACCACACGGTCGTAGTGATTCCGCTTCCGTGGGCGCTCTCCGCCCCCGTCTGGGCCGCAGCGTGGCTGGGGACGTCCCCTCCGTGCGAGTGGCCCCCAGACGTTCCGCCTCCACATCCGAGGAGGAACACGCTCATACTAAGAGCTCCGACCCAAACCAACGATACAGCTCTAAACCTGGATGCTACCGTCGCTCCAAACTTGATTTGGAGCCCATCAATCCGAGCGATTAGGCCTCTTCTGTCGTCGGATAGGCTCTGAATCAAGTTCAGAGCGACAAATGCCAGACGGGACACCAGAGTCATGGATGGACAAATGTTGCAGTTGGAAATCGGCACTCCGAGGAACGCACAGGAGGGAATGGCTACTGGTGAGAGTGCTCCTCACCATCGTGGGAATGACTGTTCTCCCCGTGACTGTGACCACTCCCGCTCGCCTCCGTACTGTCGGCGTTCATGCCGGACGTGTCGAGGCGCGTCTTGCTGGTATCCTGGTGGGCGTGCTCCCCATCGTGGGCATGGTCGCCATTTTCGTGGCTCTGCGCACTCTCCTGGGCGTGCGTGTGGGAATCGCCGCCGTGCGAATGGCTCCCCTCACCGTCGCCCCCGCAGGCCGGGAGTGTGAGGGTGAGCGCAAGGGCGAGAAGGACGGTGAACATCGAAGAAGTCCAATTGCGGTTCATGACGCAAAGTGCTCGTGGTTGGCGAACAGTTCGAAACGAAAAGACCGGTTACGGCAGGGCGAGCGGCTGCCCCATTGCTTGGAGCAGCCCAAAGTAGCGGGTCCAAAGATCGGCTCGGAGATCGATGCTCGTGAGGCGGGCGTCGCGATACGCGTCCGCGGCGTCGAGAAGCTCTACGAGCGACATTTCGCCTTCGTCGTAGCTGGTCTGCGCGATGCGGAGCAGGTCGCCCGTGCCTCGCAGCAGGTCGTCCTCAAGGAGCTGGGCCTGGCGACGCGCAGACGTGTACGCGGCATGAGCCCGACGCACCTCATTGCGAATCTCCCGGCGGGCGAGGGCTTGCTGGGCCTCTGCGGCCTGAAGCCGGGCGGACTCGGCCTCGGCGGCGCCCTGGTTGCGATCGAACAAGGGAAGAGGAATGCCAACGCCAAGAAAGGCGCCCTCAAATCCGTCAGACTGCCGCTTGTACCCGACGGTGACGGATGGGTCCGGCCACGCCTCTCGGCGGGCGGCCCGGCGGGCGGCCTTCTGGGCCTCGACGGCCGATTGCCAGCGGCGCAGCTCCGGGCGCTCTCGGAGGGCCGTGCGGAGGGCCTTCCGTTCGGAAATGGAGGGCGGCATCTTCGAAGGAAGCGACTCGGCCGCCACCGACGAGGCCTCGCCCGGAAGAATCAGGAGGGCGAGCTGTCGCCGAGCATTTCGGGCCTCCAGTCGCGCTACAGCGAGGCGCTGCTCGTAGCGCGCCCGCTCCAGGCGGATGCGCCGGGCGGCGTAGCCGGACGCGTCGCCCTCACGCCTGCGCTCGGCCATGCTGGAGTCGGCCTGCCGAAAGACGCGGGTGACCTGCGCCAGTCGGCGGCGGCGCGTCTCGGCGGTGGCGGCCTCGACGTAGGCCTCGGCCACCTGCCGGGCCAGCCGGGCACTGTCCGCCGCGGCTCGGGCCCGAGCGGCCGCTGCTCGCTCTTGGGCGGACCGGATCCGGGCCGATCGGCCGCTCCACTCGAGCTGTTGACGGAGATTCAGGTACGTCTCCGACTGGCGCGTCCCGCCGCGCCAGAGCGGCTCGTGCGTGGCCTGCAGGGTCGGGTTGGGGTAGGCTCTTGCCTGCCGAGCTCGTCCCCGAAGCGCCCGTGCCTCCGACTGGGCTCGCCGAAGCGACAGGTTGTTTTGCCGGAACAGACGAAGCGCCTCGCGGAGCCCGACCGTTCGGAGCGAGTCAGCCGTGTGCACGGATGGGGCGCGGCTTGCGGCGGGGTCGGGGGCGCCGGTATTTCCGCTCGACTCGCGGGGCCCCGGTTGTGCATTCGCCGGAGTGGCCGTCGTGCCAAGCAGGCCCGCGACGGTTACGAGGAGAATGGCAATCCGAGAAGAAACGTGGGGCATCCGTCAATCGTGAGGGACCGTCGTAGTCACATCGTCGGGATCGCGCTCCCCCGCGCCGTCCGGGCTCGCCCCCGCCATGGGTTGCTGTTCCACGGTCGCCGTGCCCCGGACTGGACCGCCGAGCGAACGTCCGACCTGGATCCAGCCCCAGAGCAAAAGTGCGGTCCAGCCCACGAGTCCCAGCAGGAAGGGCCACATGACGGGAGGTGGGATTGATCAATGGGGTGAGCGCATCGGTAACATACGTCCCGGCAGCTGTTAAGAGATTGTCGGCAACCTTAGAAATCGAAAAGGTTTGGCCTTGAGCTCGTCCCATGCCTCCCCACGCGTCTTCCCAAACCCGGCGGCTCCTGTTTATCGAAGACGAGGCGGACGTGGCCGGGCCCATCAAACGGGGGCTCGAAGAGGAGGGCTATCTCGTCGACTGGACGAGGGAGGGCGAAGAGGGCCTGACCGAGGCGCTGGCAGGAACGTACGTCGCCCTCATCGTGGACTGGCGGCTGCCGGGCATGGACGGGCGCACGCTCATCGAGCGACTGCGGGACGAGGGGGACCCCACACCGGTGCTCATGCTCACCGCCCTCCAGGACGTAGACCACCGGGTTGCTGGTCTCGATGCCGGCGCCGACGACTACCTCACCAAGCCGTTTTCCTTCGAAGAGCTGCTGGCCCGCCTCCGCGCCCTGACCCGACGCGCTGAGCAAACGTCCGCCTCGCCCGACACCCAGAAGACGCATCTACAGGCCGGGGCCCTGTCGATGGACACCGCCCGCCGAACCGTGCGTTATGGGCCGTCCTCACTGGACCTGCGGCCGAAGGCGTATCGCTTGCTTGAGCTGCTTCTCCGCCAGAAAGAGACGGTCGTTACCCGGACGACCATTGCCGAGCGCGTCTGGGGCTCGCCCTACGACGTGACGGCCAACGCCATCGACGTGACGGTATCGAGCCTCCGGCAGGCCCTCGGCGAGGTCAAGCTTGGCGACGGCGCCCTCTCCGAGGTCACGATCGAAACCGAGCGGGGGGTTGGGTACCGGCTCAGCGTGTCGCCCGCCTCCGAGGAACAGGTGCCGCCCAGCCCGTCCGAGTAGTCCGCAGCGCCACTGCCCGCAAGCCTCCGCCCCATGATGCGCCTACGCTCCGTCCTCTCCCGGCTGTCGATCTCCACGCGGCTCGCGCTGTGGTTCGGCCTGAGCTTACTGGTCCTGCTCAGCCTCTTCGTCGCGGGTCTCTACGTGAGCGTGCACATGGGGCTGCACCAGGATCTGGAGCTCCGGCTCCGCGAGGAGGCCAAGGCGGTGCAGGTGCACCTCCGCGCCCACGATGAGGCGTCCCCGGCCCGCACATCTTCGCCGTCCGCCCACGCGCTTCGGGCCGCGCCCGGCACCTTCGTTCGCCTGCTCGGCCCTGGCGGGGAGGTGATTCAGGCAAGCCCGGCGTTCCAGTCCCGCCCGGTCCTCCCTGCCGATCTGCCCCAGCCTGGCACATCCAGCCTGCAAACGAGAACGTGGGGGGAAACCTCTGCCCAGTCGCTCTATCTGCCCCTCGACACCGGACCGCAATCCGCCTCGTGGCTCGAAGTCACGAAGCTCCAGTCGCCGATCCATCGCCAGCTCCACACGCTGCGCTGGTGGCTCGCGCTGGGCATCCTGGGGGGTGTCGGCGTCGCCATGCTCGTCGGATACGGACTGGCCCGCCGGGCCCTCCGGCCGGTCGCCTCGCTCACGGCGGCGGCCCGGGAGATGGGGGCCCGGCCGACGGGGAGCCTGCCAACCGAGTTTGGCGTCGAAGACGAGCTGACGGACCTGGCCGAGACCTTCAATGCCCTCATCGAGCGGCTTCGCTCGGCCCTCCGACGCGAGCGGCGGTTTCGGGCCGACGCGGCCCACAACATGTTTACCCCGCTTACGGCGATCCAGAGCGAACTCGACGTGACGCTCCGCAAGCCTCGCTCCGAGTCGGAGTATCGGGAGACCCTCCATGCGGTGCGGCAGCACACCGAGACGCTCTCCTCGCTCTTGGACGAGCTCATGACCCTCTCCCGGATCGAGGCCCGCGAGAACCAACCGCCGCCCTCCCCCGTCGACGTCGGCGCTCGGATTCGCGACCGCCTCCGCCGCGTGGAGGCCCGGGCCGACGCGAAGGAAATTTCGGTCGAGTGGACCGGTGCCTCGACGGCCCAGGCGCCGATCGATCCCGAAGACCTCGATCTCATTGCCGATCACCTCCTCGACAACGCGCTCAAGTACACGCCCGAAGGCGGAACCATCCAGGTACACGTCGGCCTGGAGGACGGGGCCGTCGTCGTTCGGGTCTCCGACTCAGGGATGGGCTTCGACCCCGAGCAGTCCGAGCGTCTGTTCGATCGTTTCTACCGGTCGAACGACGCCGAGCGGAGCGCGGATGGTGGGGGGCTCGGGCTTTCAATCGTGAAGGCCGTCGCGGAGCAGTACGGAGGAGCCGTGCGGGCCGAAAGTCCGGGTTCAGGCCGGGGAAGCACGTTCTACGTACGTCTTCCCCGACACCGGGAGTAGGAGCTCCGGATCTCCAGCGGGACCGAGGGGGTTCAGAAGACGAGAGATAAACTGCTCCGGGTTCAACTTTACTGCACGTATGCCCAGCCTTCTACCAGTCGAGCAGCGATCTTCGGCTCTCTTCCTGTGATAATGATCAAGTCTGATTTGAGCGTCTCGTGGCTTCGTCTCCGCACGGGTACCCGTCAAGTCGATCGGCGGGATCGCTCACTTCTACGCCCGAGGGCAGGCGCCGTATCACCTGGCAGGCCAGCTCGTCGAACCGTTCGAACGACTGCGCCTCGACGGTGAGGTCCGGGCTCTCGTCCGAATCTGTGTAGAGCCAAAGCCCCTCTTCGGTCAATGGCAGGTGAGCGCGCCGGACTTCGCTAAACCGGACCGTGTTGTCGTTCCAAAGCGGCCGCGTCTTCCGGATCGCCTGCTCAGAGACTCGAATCCTCGCTCGGAGCCCGTAGCCGGTGGCGGGGAGAAGCAGACCCGCCGTGAGAGCAAAACTGACGAAGGAAAGCTCCCAGAGCGGACGGTCGCCTGTGACCCGTAGCGTGGCTACCAGGAGAAGTGAGGCGGCGGACGCGAGAGCGAGGCCTCGCTGCAGTTGCGAGGTGCGGTAGGTCGTCTCACCACTGCTTTCGTCGTTCATTGCTTCCTTGGGAGGCTTCCTCAGGCGAAACTGATTGGTTTATCGCGCGGGCGTCCACCAGAACAGACGGCGCCCCGAGCCACGAGTTGAGCACCTGGGGTGTTACAGGACCTGCTTCAGCAGGCCCCGGCAGTGCTCCGTGGCCAGGGACAAGAGAGGCCCGTCTGCCATGGTCGCCAGAGAAAGTACCCGTCGAGACCTGCTGCGCTCAGAAGGGGCGCCTGCGCCCAGCCGGCTGCAAACGCTCCGTCAACCCCATCCAGGAGTGGGATGGACGAGTCGGCCTCCTGCCCCAACTGGGACAGTGGTCCCCAGCGGAGATGCGTCCACAGTTCGGGCACTTTCTCGTCTCAACGACCGCCCCAGCGGCAGTGTCTGATTCCACCCCCGCCGAATTGGAAGCCTGCTCGCCCGCTGAGTTGCTTTGGCTGTTGGGGCTCAGAGGCGGCGTGAGGGCACGAAGTTCTGCTCCCACCGTCGGGACGCGAGCACATTGCGTCCGTCTCCCGCGCCTAGTTTTTCCGGCCTGCGCAGGCCGGACAGAAAAGCGTCTTCTCAAATTCGCCTTGCTTCCACCCGCGCTGCTCGAGCACCACCCGGGCCGCATTCGGACTGTCAGGATCGGGGTAGTAGCCGCGAGCGTCGTCCCGCGTGACGGTCGTTTCTCGACCGCAATTGTTGCACTCGAAGCTGAAGGGATAGTCTAGACCGGACATCGGTGTAGAGAGGTTCTGCCGGCGATGACAGGAGAGTCTGGGCGCGGCACCCGGCTAAACAGCCATTCTGTCCAGACAGACGACCCGCCTCAAGTAACGGCTCAGGAATGGGCTGGAAACTCTGGCCATTCTTACACCAGCCAAACCACAACAATCGGCCCCGGGCATCAAGAGAAATCTGTGACGCAGGTGTGATTTCGGAGGTAAGATCAGAGCCCCGGCCCCATCGGGCGCGAATGGTTACGTGAAGAACGGCTGCCATGCCTCGCTCGAGAGCCACTCAAATTTCCCTCCCCCCCTCTTGCGGTCCTCTACCTCAACGGGAATACGACAGGGCACGGCAGCAGACGTGGCCAGCAACGCCAGGATGCCGCCTGCTGTGTGGACCGATCACCGATCAGACATGGCCAAAACCACGGAAAAGCCCGCCGGAACGTGGGCTGATCGCGAGCGTCTTTCCCCCTCCAGTCAGCAGTGCGACGTAGCAGGATCCTCCGTAGTGCACCTGCGCTGGAGACCCCCACCCTCCCTGATGTCACTGCCGGCGTTCCGAAGACCCGCCGCCGATGGGCGACCGAAAAGTAAAATGCGTCTCCTGGTCGCCCCCTTTTTCTTCGGGCTTGTTTCCCATACCGGAAGTCTCCGCGGAAGAAGGATGCGGGCTCCCCTCGACCGACCGGACGCTGGAGGCGAGACCGTTTTCTTGATCGGGGCTTGGGAGAGTGAACGAACAGGTGCAGACGGCCCGCCCCGCTTCGCTGGCCCCCACAGGCCTCCCGCCACTGCGCCGCGGTGCCCCGCGTCCCGCCAGTAGGTCAGTGGAGGCTCCCCGAGACAGCTTCATCCTACGCGGCCCTGAGCGCCTCCGGTTCGGAGTAGGGAGGCGTCGGGGCGGAGCGAGCCGATTGACCGGCCGCTGCCTCAATCTCCTGAACAAACCGACGACGCGAGCGGCGGACCCATGTGCGAAAGCTTGCCCCATCGTCCGAGTAGCGCGGCAAAAACGCCTGGAGGCGGTCGACCTCGAATCGGGGGCTGCGGATGCCGGCCCCCGCCCGGACCGTGTCGAACGCGTTGCAGTGCTGCTCGAAGTGCCCCTCCACGGGCACAACCTGAACGGGCGTCCCGAGGTACATCGCCTCTGCTATCGACTCGAAGCCAGCGGTCGAGACGAACCCTCGACAGCGGACCATGAAGTCGAGGAATTTTTGGTCGTCGAGCTGGTGGAAGGCGAGCGTGTCGTCGTACGTCTCGACGGGAGCCGCGTCGGGCCGGTCCCAGAAGCAATGAAGCTGTACGCTAGGATGGCGCTCGTGCCACCGGATGACCTCGTCGGCGTAGCCGCTGTTGAGGATGTACACGAGGAAAAAGGGTCCCCGCCGCCCGATGTCCCGCTGGAAAAGATCGGGCCGTAGGAGAGGGGGCAGGACCGAGAGGTTCTTGTCGGGCCGATCGGGCGCAGGGTAGAGCGAGAGGGCAAGGCGCTGCGTAGCACCTACACTCGAGAGGCGGGCGAGGCTCTGCGTGGCCCACCGTTGCACCCGCCACCCGGGCGGAAACTGATACGCCGGATGGAGAAACATGTACTGGTGTGCCACGGCCACGATGGAGAAGGAGGGGCGGCGCCACATCGCATAGAGGCCCATCAGCGGCTCAAAGAAGTTCACCACCACGTCCGGATCGTGGCGTTCGACGGCGGCGTCGATCGCGGCAAGACTCCGACAGAAGGTCGGCGTTCGGCGAAGCTCGTGCACGAGTGTTGCCCAGGGCCGTACCGACCGGTCCTGCCCGTCGGGGACGAAGCTCGGACTGTCGACGAACGTAACGGGCTCCTCCAGGGCCTCTTGGAAGAAGGAGGGAACGGCTCGACACCGGCTCTTGCCCACGACCACTTCTTCGACGTGGTGGCCGGCGTTCGTTAGCGTGTGCCGCAGAGAGAGGGCCTGGGTCAGGTGGCCGCGTCCTTCGCCCTGAACGACAAAGAGGCAGCTTAGAGCCATTCGACTACCAAGTCCGACGGGGGTTCGCGAGAACGAAGTACCATATGCACACGAGATGTACGTACTCCGTTCCCTGGCGGGGCACTTCGCGTGCGCAGTGTTCAGCGTCTTCGCCCGCGAACCGTCGTCGCTACGTCCGCCCGTTGCTGGAGAGCCGCATTTTTCTCACTCTCCGTCCTGTTCCCGGGCGGACACGGCTTGACCATTGCTTCCTTGCTCTGCCTGCTCCTCACACGGTTTCGTTCTTCTCGCCTTCAGATCCTGGATCTCGGTCTTCAGCTCCTTCTGCTCTTCAAGCAATCGCTTCTTCTCCGCCTCGAGTCTTCGCACCCTCTGCTCCAACTTCTCGGCCCGGGCGGCCAACTGGCAAATCTGTTCGGTGTGATCAACGGGACCGGTCATACGTCAGGAGACATGGCCCCCCGCGATGCGGTCCGGCACACGAGAGAGTACGCGACCGGCAAGGGAGGCGCGTTGCATTGCTCGGGACGACACGCACAAAGGCGGCCCCGCCCGGAAAGGCGAGGCCGCCTCGGGAAAGATAGGAGCGCTATTTCACAACCGTTAGGCGCTCGGTCATTACTTTGCCCTCCGTGCGCATCCGGACGAAGTAGACGCCACTCCCGAGCGTGCTTGTGTTCAGCATGCGCTGCTTGTTGCCGGGCGACTGCTCGGCGTTGACCAGCGTTGCGACCCGCTGGCCGAGCACGTTGTAGACGCTCAGCGTCACCTTTGCCTTCTCCGGCAGCTGATAGCGAATCGTCGCCTGCTGCGGCGCGGGATTCGGGAACGGGCTCAGCAGGTCTGCCTCCTCTGGTGGAGCCAGTGTCACTGTGCGCACCGAACTGAGCTCGGTTGTGCCGTCCACGTCCTTCTGGCGCAGACGGTACTTGATCGTCGATGCCTCGAAGGGGACGTTCGCGTCTGTGAAGCGGTACGTCCGCGCCTGTTCGGTCGTCCCGGCGCCTTCGCGGAAGCCGATTGTTTTGAACGCGCCGCCGTCGATCGACCGCTGCACGTCAAAGCCCGCGTTGTTGGTCTCAGATGCGGTCGACCAGGACAGGACAAACGCGCTCCCGTCCCGCTTGACCTCAAAGCCGGCCATCTCAACCGGAAGGTACAGGCGATTCTGATAGGTCGCCGTCCAGTTTGCGGGCCACGTTTCACTGACCGCGGTGTTTGGGTCGAAGGCGCCGTGGTAGCTGACGTTCTGAATCGGGCTCAGGTACTCGCTCTTCGAGAGCGGATTGCCCTGCGCGTCGGTCACCGTCCCGTTGCCGTCCTCCGACGTCACCTGCGCCAGAAAGTCTGACTTCGGCGTCGTGCTCTGATTGGCAATCGCCGAAATCGGGCGGGGATCGAGGTTCCGCGTCGCGTCTTGCTGATTGCGGTCGATGCTGCGGACCGCCGTGGCGCTGCCGATCAGGTTGCCACTGAAGCTCGACGTCTGTCCGTCGGCAAAGTCGTTCTCAACACCTGACCCCTCGA
>NZ_JBDGQQ010000167.1:0-20871 GCF_042218895.1 Salinibacter sp.
CGTGGTCGGAGTGCAGAACCACAAGAAGCGAACTTGGGGACGGAATGAAGGCTCAGTCCGTCCACTCCGTACCAGCGTGGGGACCGCTCGGGACCTATGGCAGGTCGCTTTAGGCAAGAGGGAAGCCGCGGCAGGAAGACGCTCGACTGCGCCTCCAATCACGAGTGAAGATGGGCTCCCCGAAAACCTTGCGAGGAGCGCGGGGACTGAGATCTCACCATCGTGCCAGGAATGTGGACTGAGACCGCACTGCTCGAGCCAGAGAACACCCGGCAATTGAAGGGAGTTGCCGCTCGCTTCGGTGGACGCGGGCGTAGAAAAGGCCGACGGACCCAAAAGGCCCGCCGGCCCAGTGTCGTCAGTGCGCCTGGGGACTACCCGGAGGAGGGACCCGGTCGTACAGTGGTCGTCTCCCCAATCCACGAGTAGCAACCGTAGTCGATGGTAAAGCTTGCTCCCTTCTCCCAGTCATTTCGGTAGAAAATGTCTTCCTTCGTCGGAAACACCTGTCGGTACGTCCGAATCTTGCTGTCGGCGACCGAAGAGACGGAAGAAGAAATTCTCTTCGCCCTCTGGTACTTATCCACGGCCGCCCAGTACACAGCCCGGTCCTTGCGGGTCATCTTGCTTCCACTACACTGATTCACGGCGTTGGCGTACAAGTCACCAATTGCGATGTACGCACGCCCAAAGTCCTCCTTCATCTTGATTGCCTTTCGGTACTCTGCACGCGCCTTCGCAAGTTCCCCCAGCTTCTGGTAGGCCGTGCCGCGGTTGTAGTAATCTTCGGCCTTGAGCTCAGCACCTTGTTCGACTGCGCGGTCGTATGCCTTGAGGGCAGCCTCGGAACGGCCATTTTCGAGGCGCATCTTCGCGATCTGGCGGATCGTCTCAGCCGGTGGCTTCTTCTTCATCAGGCGCTTCGCGAGGTTGGACGCCTTCGAAATGTTGCCCTGCTTCCGGTACAGACTGAAGAGTTTCGTGAGAAGCTGTGTGCTGTCCGGGTGCTGTTCGAGCCGCTTCTTGAGGTAGCCTATCTGCGCCTGCGGATTCTTACCGAAGATCCTGTCACGGACGGTGCTCACCGTCTGCATGACCTTCTTGTCGCTCCCACGCTCCTTCTCCACTTCCTTCGCAAAGCTGAGAGCCTTTTTCAGCTTGTTCTCCTGAAGGTATGACTGGAGGACTTGCTGGATGTAGTAGGAATTCACCTTCTTCGGAGCGAGCTCAAAGGCCTTCCGGTAGTGCGAGATCGGACTCTTCAGCGCCTTCATGTTTTCCGGAAGAGACCCCTGGTGCTTCTCAACGAAGCGGCCCCGACGAATCTCCCATTTGTAGCGGCTGAACTCTAGGCCCTTTTTTTTCATCTTCTTCGGGGCAGTGGCCAGATACGTGACCGCAGTATCCAAGTATGCCTCCCGGGCCTTCTCGCTGGAGGCCTGCTTCGCAAGCCCCTCATACAGCTTCACGGCTCGTTTGTAGTTATCGTCATCTCCCTCGGGAACCCCGGGAGCATTCTTCAGAACCCAAAGGAGGTCGCTACGAGCACTCTTATAGTTCTCGTTCTCGTAATTCTCGTAGTAAAGGCTGTAGTGCATCAGCTTCTCCTGTCGGCTCGGCTCGCTGTTCTGGGCTTGCGCCGTGGTAGGAACGGCGAGCACGAGAAATGCCAGGCAGAACGTCCAGAAAAGGGAGAGTGAAAACCGCGGGGAGGCACTATTGAAGAACATGGTGACGAGGCACATCTGTGTCATTTTCTAGGCGGACTAGGATTTTAGACTAGACGCTCGGAGTCGAGTTTCAGGGCAGTTTTAAACCAATAACGCCCATCACTACGGATGAGAGACCGCGCTCGGTTCGAGAATTATCGGAATTTGCGCCGCTGAAACCAGCGTTCCCCAAAGTTTACGTTCAGCGACACGCCGAAAAACGTATCGCGCACGAGCGACCTTGAGGTTGTACCGCGAACGCCTACCGTTGTGTTGACGTCAATTCTCGTGCCAGAGAGAGAGGTGGGAAGGCTGATGCCGGCGGTGGCGGCGAACACGTGGAGGTCCGTTTCTTCAACTGGACGCACGTACATACGCTCCACGTACCCCCCGATGCGGTAGGCACTCTGAGCGAAATACCCGGCGAGATCGCTGTTGCCGGCCGGCACAACTTCCGCGCCCATCGACAAACGCCAGCGGTCCACCAGTGTCTGCGGGCCGCCCACTGGAAACTGTATCGGAGCGGTCTCGGTGCCTCCTGGGGGGAAGGTGCTCGAGAATGCGCTCCACGGTTCGAAGAGGCCATCCGCAATAAAGGTCCACCGCGCATTGGGCTGATAGGCCACCCCGAGGCGCCCCTGCCACGGCACAGTGACCTGCCCATCGCGGGTCGCAAGAGTGTCGCGTGCTAGGTCCTCGTCGAGGGTTCGAAACTGCTCACCCGTCAAAACAGCAGGCAGAGTGGCCGACGCTCCGATCGAGAGAGCATCACCCGGAGCGAACACGTCGGCCAGTGTGAGGTGTGTCCCGAAGGTTCCGGTGAGCCCAGAGAGCCGAGTCCCGTCTGAAACGACGACGTTCCGGAGTCCCTGAGCGCTTTCCTCGAACGTGGTGCGCCGCTGGCTTTCCAGGATCCCGAATATGAAGTTAGCACTGGCCCCCACACTGAGCACCTCGTTAACCCGGTAGCCCAGACCGCCACGCAGTTGATGAAGCCCCCCCGAGCCGGTAAAGCTCACTTCGTACGGGGCCTCAGTCTTCTGTCTCGGTCCGAAGGGGACCGTGCCTGACTGAGTTACGGTGTAGTTGGTGCGGGAGTACGGCTGGAAGGAAAGGGCAACCCCGAGCGTGCGCCGAGAAATAGGAAAATTAAACTTTATCGCCTGAATATTGCCCGAGGCGAGCTGACCGGAATTTCCACGCCCGTCCTCCGTACTAATGGACCGGTACGCAGCGCTTGCCGACAGACGGGTGAAGACCTGGTCGCTCCAGAGGGCCGGGTTCGCACCGGGATTGTAGTTGAGGGAACGGAGCGCGTAACCCCCTCCCCCCAGGGCTTGGCTTCGGGAGGAAGAAAACTCGAGAAGCGTCCCGAGACCGAACCGTGAGTAGATTGAACCCTCCCCGTTGGACTGAGCCTGAGCAGGGGACGTAATCAGCAGAAGCAGCAGAGCGAGTGCAGGAACTGCCATAGAGATACGCGAGAACCCGGCGTTCGGCACTCGCAGAGAGCAGCCACACGTCCTTGAATGGAGAGACCGCGAGAAGAAGGTCATCGGGGCTAGAGCGGCGTTACAGTTAGGGTAGCATGTGGAGAGCCAATGTCTTCAGCCTCCGGCAGTGGCACGAGCACCGGGAGCGTACTTGGAAGGCCTGGCTGGACAGTCTCGGATCTGCTTGGGGAGGTCTCCCGGTCCGCAACTTCGACTCTGTACCTGGTGAAGGCAGGCGTCTGCCGCAGGGAAGTCTCAAAGATCGGGAACGCCGGCCTATTCGGAACCAGCGCAGCACCAGGGATCGCCTGCGGGAGGATCGGAAGCGCACACCTGGTATCGTTCTGCGGAAGGGGAAATACCGTCTGAATGCGGGAACAGACCGTTGAGCTCTGATCCCGAACGGCTGTGACACGATATCCCTTGGGCAGGGGGCGGGCGAAAGAATCCGATCCAGACCTCGCCTCCATGGCGGACGTGTCGATTGGGACGAAGATTTCTGCCCGGTTCAGTGGGGCGCGGTTCAGAGTGTCGAGAGGGGGAGCGTTGAAGTCCCAATTCATCGTGAGGCCCACGCCAACGCCACCCTGGAGAACCTGGTGATTGGGAAAATCGGGCACGTTTCGGCGCTCAACATGGGTGAAGGCCTTGAGGCCCGGGAAGTCGGCGGTAGTGCTATCCGGAGTGTGTATGAGACGAAGGGTCGCGTTGCCCACAGAAAAGCCCACCACAGCACTCTCCTCCGCGGCGACCAGCTTAAAGCCGTGGAAGTTCTCATTGAAGGCGGAGCCTCCATCGGAAGTGTCGCGAAGGACGCCGAGACGCTCACTGGTGAGCCAGGAGGAGGGAAGATCAATGGTAACCAGGGAATCGGTGGGAACGATGGACCGCCGAGCTATTGCGGAGCCGACCGGAAACGTGGTGTCGGCCCGGGCTTGGTCCATCTTCGCCTCTTCGGAGAGGTTCAACACTCGAAATTCTACGGAAGAGGCCGTATCCCCGTGGATGTACGTCGGCGTGAATCGGAGTTCGGCAGACAGCGAATCTGGATCGGCGTTGAGAATCTCCGGCGGAAGGTCGCTTCGCCCCTGCACGTCAAAGTATCCGTTCGCCTCGATGGTGCCGCCAATCGGGTCGTCCACACGGCCCACGAGAACGCGCCAGGGACCGCGGTTCCCGAACGGACTGAACGGTTGCAGCTCCAAGCCGGTCTGTGGGGGAGAGGTCGTCGTGTCAAGCGCAGGAGGAATATCCAGCGTGACAGGGTCTCCACCGGACAGGGAGTCAGGACCTACGCCAAGTCCAACTGTCGAGGCGTCGTCACAAGCAGAGAAGGAGAAGAGAAGAACTCCTCCGACGAGGAGGGAATAGATCCAGGAGGGCCTCATGGACATCGTTGGACCAGACGGCGACGGTCAACTGCGAAAATGCGCGTGCGGAAATGGCAGGGACGTGCCGGAGTTGCCGTTGCTCAGGGTGGGACTGCCAGGACGTCCGCGCAGCAAAGCAGAAGATGCGCGAGCGTCACAAACCACGGCGGGGTAACAGAGAGAGCCGGTCGTCCCGAAATCGGATGGATGAATGCCGCCTGGAAGCAGGGTGTTTCTTCGTGGGCAACCGTTAGGCAGGGACTTCACTGAGCATTTGATCGTAAAGTGTGACCAGCTGGTCAGTGCGAGTTCCTACGTCGTCACTGAACTGCGACGCCCCGTCCGTCGGCGATCCGCTCGGTGGAAAGATCGTCGCGTCCGCGAAGTTCGACCCAATTTCCGAAAGTGTCGAGTTGAGACTTCCGTCGAGCGACAGCCCCGTAATCTCGGAGAAGGAGGAGGGGACGAACGTGTCCGGACTCCGGCTTTCGGGGGTGAAGACCGACTTCGTGGCGCTGAGCAGATCGTCTCCCGTGCACGTAGTGGATAGGAGGGGAGGCAAAAAGCCGCCGATCCACCCGAACGAGTGAATCAGATCGGGGCCCCAGCGGAGCTTACGAAGGGTCTCGAGCACGGATCGATTGAAGAAAAGCGCCCGCTGGGCGTTGTCGTCGAAGGCATTGCCGTCGCCATCGGTTGCCTGGCCATCTCGGTCAAAAAACCCGTCGTGGTCCATGAAGTACACCTGAAGTTGGACGTTGGGGGCAGAGGCGACCTTCACCGTCACGGACTCGGTGTCCGTTCCCATTGGTACGTCCGTGCCCGACAGCCGAATAACCTCGTGCAGATTGTGCTCTCGCTCATCGATGCAGCCGTAGCAGGGCATCATGATCCGGGCCTCAAAGTCATTGGCCTCCTGGATCTGCCCGGACAAAGAGCGAGTAAGAGAAGCAGTGGTCGATATCTCGGTAAATGGCGCTAGGGCACTGACGGCGAAGAGGACGCGTCTTGACTGGGCCATGCGGAAAGACGTGGCTGAACGGAGAACGGTAATGAGAGGACTTCCAGACCGCCAGAAGGAGCGCATTAACGCCTGACCTTCCAGGGAAGAGCGCTCTGAAGTCGGCCGGGAAATCGAATAACGTCGCACTTAATCTACTGCGGGATCCCTGCGGAATCAATGATTTCGTAACAGAATCTCTCCTTCTGGCGTCAAGAACATGAAAAAAATGCTACCCGAGAGAAGTGAGAAAAGTCCCCAACCAGAAAAGCCATCGCTCGTGGGCGTGGTTCAGATGAATTGACAGAAGCAGGTTCGCCCGCGACCTTCGACACACAGCTCTTTGTGTCTACGCAATTTAAGCATGACCGAAGCTCCCTCTCCCTACCCGTCGCCGGCGCAGTCCTTTCAGGAAGGGGAAGGGCACCATGCCCTTCTCCTCTTCGATGGCGTCTGTAATCTCTGTAATGGCTTCGTCAATTTCGTCATCGACAACGATCCAGAAGGGTATTTCGTCCTGGGAGCCCTCCAGTCGGACGCCGCACGCCCGTACCTCCAGGCCTACGGGGTTGACCCGGAGGCCCTAAACACCTTATTCCTGATCGAGAATGGGGAGATCTACGAGCGGTCCACGGCGGCGCTGCGGGTTGCTCGCCATCTCCAGGCCCCCTGGCCGCTGCTCTACGCCTTGATTGCTGTTCCTGCCCCCCTGCGGGACAGGGTGTATGACTGGGTTTCGAATCATCGATACCAGTGGTTTGGAAAACGAAACCAATGCCGCGTTCCCACGCCAGATCTGCAATCCCGATTCCTGCAGCAGGCCACGTAGCAGGTACCGGGGAGGTCTACTGCTGCTCAGGCTCGTTTCTCTCCTGGAGCAGCTCGAAGTACCGCTTGATGAGTTCCTCGTAATCCGGGTTGTACCCCATTTCGAGAGCCCGAATCAGGTCCCGGCGCAGTGTGTTGGCCTCGTCTGGCTCGGGACGCTCGCCGGGGGGCTGCCGGTTGGAGTTCGAGTCGGCCGTGCGGCCTCGACGTTGCCTCTTTTTCCCCTGGGTGCGAAGCGACTTCTGTGCGTTGAGCAGACGCGTCATGATCTGCCGCTGGCGCTTGAGGAGTTCCCGGTCGCGCCGTCCCTCCCGCAGGTCTTCGGCGGATTTCTGCATCTGCTTGGCGATTTTCTGGAGGTCCCCGAGGATTTTCTTCTGAGCCTCGCTCCCGACGTTCATCTCCTCGAGTTGCTTCTTAATTTTCTGCTGCTGCTTCGCCAGCTGCTTCCGGCGCTTCTCCATGTTCTTGGAGAGGCGCTTCCCCTGCGCCTGGTTCAGGAACTTCTGGATCTGCTGATTGAGCTTCTGCTGCTGACCGGAGGCCTTCTGAAGCTTCTTCATGATCTGCCGCATCGACATACTTCCGCCTCCACCACTGCTCTTCTTCTGAATCTGATCCAGTAGGTTCGAAAGAAGGGCGGCCAGCTTGTTGAGGTGCATCATGGACATCTTCTGATGGCCAGTCGCCTCGCTTGCCCGCCGGGCGTCTAGGGAGGAGGTAGCCTTCTCCATGGCCCGCAGGGAATTTCCGGTCTGCTTCTGAACAGCCTGCGACATCTCGGGGAGGCGGCTGGCGATGGACTGGAGCGAGTCGGCCACGCGGCGGAGGCCGTCCGAGAGGGCTTTCTGGTCGGAAGCATACCGTCGGGCCGAGGAGCCCTTGTTCAGCTCCTCGACGGTTTTTCGGAGATCCTCCTGGTCCTGGGAAAGACGAAGAACGTCTTCGAGAGCGCTGCGAAGGCCTGCGATGTTCATGCGCCGTTGCCGACGTTTCATCTGCTTCTTCATGCCCGACAGCTGCGACTGCATGTTCTGCAGGCGCTTCTGAATCTGCTGCTGTTGCTGGCGGGCCTTCTGGAGATTGTTCTTGCGCAGCTGCTGGCTGTTCTTGCGCATCTTCTGGGGCAGGTTTTGGCGGCGCAGCTTCCGGTTGAGCTTCTTCAGCTTCTTCCGGGGCGCCGAGGGCACGTCCTTCATCTGCCGCTGAGCCTCCTTCATCGCTTTCATGAGCTTCTTCATCTGCTGGGCCGCTCGTTTTTGCTCGGCGGACAGGTTCCTATTGGCGGCTGACTCTTTGCTGGCGGCCGAGTCGGCGGGGGACGTGGTCGAGTCGGACCGAGCAACGGACGCGGAGTCGGGCTGAGCCGCGGCTGTGGAATCGGACCGAGCCTCGGCGGACGAGTTGGACTGGGATGCGGAGGCCGAATCGGGCTGGGCTCCGGTCGAGTCGGACCGGGCCATGGACGTTGAATCGGAGGGGGCCGACGTGGAGTCCGCCGCCGGGTTTTGGGTTGGAGAGCGCCCTGACGAGTCCGCCTCGGTGGGCGTCTCCTCCATCCGCGCCTCCGTTTTTTCAGCGATCTCTGTCTCCTGCTTGCGGAGGTTCTTGGACCGGCGCGACAGCTCCTCCAGTTTCTGCCGTGCCTTGAGCTGCTCAAGGAGGTTGAGCGCGCGCTCAAGACGCTTCTTCTGCTGCTCGGTGCGCGCCTTCGCGTTTTCCAGGGACTTCTGCATCTGCGGGAACTGCTGCTTCTTCATCGACTTCTGCAGCTGCTTGAGGGCCTCCTGCAGCTTGGGAGAGGTGATCTCTTCGATGGCTTGCTTCAGCTCCTGGAACTTCTTGGCGGTTTCGGGGCTCGACAGGTTGTTGCGCTGCATCTTGCGGCTCAGCTTCTCGACCTGGCGGGACAGCCTCTCGGCGCTCTGGGTGACCGACTTCTGCTTCTGCTGCAGTCGCTCGAGCTGGCGGCGGTCCTCCCAGTTGGCCTCGCGGGTGCGGCGAATCTCGTCGCGCAGCTCGCGGAACTGCTGACGAACGGAGTTGGACTGCCGCTGGAGCTCCTGCGCCTGCTCGTCCGCCTCCTTCTTGGTCTCGTCAAGCTGCTCAAACTGTTCGGACAGGGAGGGAAAGCGGAGCCGCTGCGTCGTAGTGCGTCCGGTTTTCGGGCCGTTCACCGTGTCGTTGTCCCACACCTTCGCGTAGTAGACCACCTCGTCGCCTCGCTCAAGGCTGAGGTTGCTCTCCTGAGCAAGAAGCCACTCGTGGGTGATCACCTGATCGGTCTTGCGGGAGTCGGGGAGGGACAGGTCCATCGACGAGAACGAGGAATCGGCCTCCGCTCCTCGGTTGTCCGCAAGACGGTAAAACAGCTTGACCCGCCGGAACCCGTAGTCGTCGCTCAGCTGAAGGCGCAGCTTCTGAATGAGGCTCGGGGAGAGGTTGGCTGTGCCTTCCGGTTCGAGAAAGGAGATCGAGGGGCGGGCGTCCGGCTGCAACGACGTTTCGTAACGGATGGGATCGCGGTTCGAGGTGCCCTGCTTGCTCCGGAGGCGCAGGACGTACGAGCCCTCGCGCTGAAGGACAAAGGTGCCGCTGGCCGAGTCGTCCGCCACCGACAAGGGGCGTGCATTGCCACTCTCGAACGCAATTAGTGCCTCGGCGATGGGGGGACCTCCCAGCGTGGCCGACACGGACACGCGGGAGCCCGGCAGCGCCGTCACGTCACCAACGTTTGGCGCCAGTTCGCGGGTTGGGCGGTTCGTGTAGGCCGGAGGCGTCACGCGAACCTGTAGCCGGCGCAGGAAGGGGCGGCGCACAACGTCTACCGAGTACCATGAGGAGCGGACGGGAGAGGCCACGACGCGGTAGCGCAGGGACTCTCGAACGTTGGGCACGACATGCCGAAACGTGCCCACTGTGTCGGCCCGCAGGGCGATGCGCTCGGGGGAATCGTCGTCACTCTGCCGCAGGAGCAGCGCGGCGCTCTCGGGGGCGGCGCCCGTTGATCGAACCGTGATGCGGAGGGAGTCGCCCTTCACGAGGCGGATGTCGCCCGGCCTCACGGAAAGACGAAAGGGGGCGGGACGGCTAAACTCGGACCGCGGCGCCAGGAGCCGTTCCGAAGCCCCAAGAAACGTGGACGGAGCCACGAGGAGAAATGCCAGCACCGCAACGAAGGGGAGCGACGCAAGCCGGGCGGCCCTCCGGGCTGGGCGGAAATCAGCCACGTCCTCGAACTGAACGTCCGTAACCTGGCGGGCAAGGTGCTGAACAGCCCGGTCAACATACGGGGCAGGGGCGTGGGAGCGCTCACCTTCGACGAGCTGTAGAAGGTCGATCAGCCGGTCCTCCACGTCCGGGTAATGCTCGCCGACCGTCCGGGCTACCTCTTTCTCGGAGGGCCCATCAGCAAGGCCGAGGAGGCGGGCCAGGGGGCGGGCCACAAAAACGGCCACCACCCCGAGAATGGAAGCGCCCCCTAGAAGAACGAGGCCCGTACGGAGTCCCGTTCCTAGCCACAAAGTGGCCTCCAGAACCGCCGCGACGAGCCACAGGGTGGCCAAACTTCCAGCAGCGACGGCGCCTCCGAACGCCAGTTCGGCCCAGGTTAGGCGGCGCAAGGCCCGCTGGAGGCGATTGCGAAGACGCTCGACGAGACGGGCCGTCTCTTTGCTCATGGGTAGGGGGAAGAAGGACCGGTCGGGGTCGGAACGAGGAGGCCGCGGCGTGAGCGGCTCGTGAAGACATAGATGAGTACCATCCGGGGCAGTCCGGTGTTTCCCCGCGGCCTCGACGGACAAGACGGATCGATGCGGCCGTTCACAGCGTCAAACGGGGGACGCTGGGCGCTCGCCAAGACGTGAAAACGAACAGAAAATGGGCCGTCTCGGGTGACAGAGGGTCGCTCAAGAATCACCTTTACAACGTAACCTGTGGCAAAAAGGCCAATAACAACTCCGCTTTCGCACGCTCGAATCTCGCGCTCTATGCTGTGGTCACGCCGCTTTGTTCTGCTTCTTACGGTCGTTGGACTGCTGGTGACGGGCGGATGCCGGACCTATGGCGGGTACGACTCGGAGCCGAAGACCTACAAAGCGATGCGGTCGACCGTGGACTCTTTTGAGAGCGACCTCAACCGGGCGGAAGCCAACCTCCGCCGGCTTGAAGAAGCGGCCACGGAGCGCGACACGCTCCAATCCTTCGTCAGGGAGTTCCGCGGTCTCGTTGAGAAGCACAAATCCCTGCTCGAGAAGCAGAAACGGCGGCTCCAACGGCTCTCCCGGGAGTCAAGCTACCGAGACCTGCACCGGGCATACGGCGCAACCATTACCGAGCGGCGCCTGATGAGACGGCGCTACCAGCGAACCATCAGAAACTTGGGAGGCGCTGTTCAGGGCTCTGCCGCGGTCCAGGCCCCCTCCCCCGACGCAGAGAGGCACTACACGACGAACCCCATCGGGTTTCCGGACTCGGAGCCGACGGACACGTTGAGCCTGGAAGAAGCGTTGCAGGGACGTTAGGTTTGGTCGGTGGCAGCGCTGTGCGTCCCTGCACTGCTCCTCGCTTCGAGGGGGGCGGCAGCGGCCAGCGGACCAAGAACGTCGAAACCGTCCCAGGCCGCTGCGTGTCGCGTACGATACCGCTGCGCACCCCGATCAATACTTCGCCGACGCTCTCGTTCGGTTCAGGAACACAGACCTCTCCAAAGCGACCCAACGCCGATGCGAGAGGCGCTCGCCACTTTGCTTATTCTGTCCTTGCTCGCTGGGCAACTGGGCATGCTCGGTGCGTTGCTTGGTCGTCACCAGGCTCAGCAGCAGATGCATCGCCAAATTGCTGCGGTGTCGGAGTCCCCCAGCGATACGACGGCACTCCAGCACCTGACCATTTCGCGGTCCGAACGACAATCCCCCAACTCGTCGTTCGTGCAGATTGAGGAGGGGGAATTCCGGTACCAAGGCAATCTCTACGACGTTGTCCGCGAGGAGTGGCGGGGGCAGGTCTGGCACGTCTGGGTCATCCACGACCAGGAAGAGGAGCGGTATCTGGATGCCCTGGCTCAGGCGGTGAACACACCGACGCTCAAGGACTCGGCCGTTCCCGTCCCCCAGCGGCCCACCGCCCTTCGCCCGCTCGCGGTGGTCCCGGCCGCACTGTCCTCCCTTCCGTCTCCGCAGGTACGCCTGCAGTCCTTTCCTCGCAGTTCTTTCGCGGCCCATCAGGGGCCGTATCTGGAGGTGCCCCATCCCCCACCGTGGGCGTGAGTCCGTCTCCCTTCTTGCGACTCTCCCGGTCGGTCTTCGCAGTTTCGCGTGAGGGCCGACTGTGGTGAACCACGGCTTTTACATCAGCACTCCATTTACACCCATGCATGATCGTTCGTTTTGGCACTGCTTGGCAGTGCTATGTCTACTCTCGACAATTCTCCCTCTTCCAGCCTCGGCCCAGAGCATTCAGGGCCGCGTGCTCAACGAAAAGACCGATGCGCCCATCGAGCGGGCGAACGTGCTCCTTCAAAACGGAAATGAAAGGCAGGGCACGAGCACGGACGCTCGCGGCCGCTTCCAGATTGACTTGGCCCCGGGCGAGTACACCGTCGAGGTGTCGGCCCTCGGGTACCAGGAGGCCCGCCGGACTGTGACGGTGCGGGCCGGGGAGTCTACGTCGGTGACGTTCACCCTCTCGCCCCGCGAGTACTCGCTGAACGAAATCGTCGTCAGTGGGCAGGAGCGCGAGGTAGAGGATGCCGTCTCAACTGTCCAACAGGTCGATTACGCGGCCATCGAGTCGCAGGACGCGGCGGACGTGTCGGAGCTGGCGGGGCTCGTGCCGGCCACCCACGTCCAGACCAACTCCCGCGGTCAGACGATCCTGTACTTCCGCAACGCCGGGGACCGGCAGGTCGGCCAGTTTTTTGACGGCGCCCTGCTCAACATTCCCTGGGACAACCGGGTGAACATCAGCCTCATTCCGGCGAGCGTGGTGGAGGAGATCACCGTCACGAAAGGCGTCCCGTCGGTCCGATACGGAGCGAACGTCCTCGGCGGGGCCATCAACTTCCAGTCGCGCACCCTCGATTCGAAGGGGCAGCGCACCGAACTGAACGGTGCCCTGGGCACGGCCGAGCAGCGCCGCGCCTCAATCACCCACCTCGGGCGCACGCAGAACTGGGACTACACGGCGGCGGTGCAGTACAACGAGCGCGGGAATCAGCCCCTTTCTGAGGGCACAAACCTGCAGAATAATCAGCCTCTCGAGGATCGTCGCATCAACACGGATCGGCAGATGCTGAGCGCGTTTGGCCGGGTCAGTCGCCGCTTTGAGAACGGGGGACAGCTTGCCGTCTCGGTGCTCCACGTCGACGCCGAGCAGGGCGTGGCACCGGAGGGCAACGCGACCGACGCACAGTCCCGATACTGGCGCTACCCCCTTTGGCAGAAGTCGACCGTCATTGCCAGCGGGCAGGTGCCCCTGGGCACGAACACCTCGCTCCGCGGGGCCGCCTGGGGCAGCCGCTTTGCCCGCGACATTGCCGATTACGAAAGCATCGACTACCAGGACCTGAATCAGATCCAGGAAGGGCGCGACCTCACGGGGGGACTCCGCCTCATCGGGACGCAGAACTTCCCGCTCGGCAGCCTTACCCTGTCCCTCAACGGCCTGACGAGTCGGCACGAGAAGACGACCCTTCTCGCGCCGCGACAGCCGGTCGACTCCAGCCAATCCTCTACCTACCGGCAGCACATCTTCAGTACCGGGCTCGAATACGAGGCCCAAGTGCACTCCCGCGTGCAGATTACCGCGGGCGCCAGTGTGGACGGCACGGCCACGCCGGAGACCGGTCCGTTTCCGGATCGCGACCCCATCTACACCTGGGGCATGAACACCGGGATTCGGATCGACGCTGGCCAGGAATGGGTCGTGCGCGGCGCCTTTGGCCGGAAGACGCGGTTCCCGACCATGCGGGAGCTCTTCGGCGCGGCAATCGGCAAGTTCGTCCCGAATCCAAACCTGAAGCCAGTGTCGGCCTGGATCGGCGAGGCAGGCGTCGAATACCGCACGTCGACATTCCACCTCGGCTCGACCGCGTTCCTCAACCGGGTCTACAACACGATCGACAAACGGACCTTTCAAGAGGGGCCGAACGCCGGAAAGGAGCAGCGCATCAACCTGCAAGGGGCGCGCATCTACGGCCTCGAAACGACGGTCCGCTGGACGCCGACGGCGTCGCTCGTGCTGGACGGGAACCTCACGTGGTCCCACCCACGAGGCTTCACGGAGGACGGTACCCAGCGGCTCGACGAAAAGCCCACGTGGCTGGGCACCGGTCGGGTGTCCTACGAGCTTCCGTTCGGGCTGTCGGTGATGGGCCAGGGCCGCTACACAGGGGGCGTCTACGCGCGGAACGAACAGAACGAGTTCGTGACGCTTCCGTCGTCTCCCTCGCTTGTCGTGGATGCCCGCCTCAGCTACGCCCTCTCGAATATCACGAGCGGGGTCGACGGCCAACTGTACGTGCGGGGCGAGAACCTGACCGACGAGGCCGTATTTATTGGTCTCGGGCTTCCTCGGCCGGGCCGGTCGTTCCGGGTCGGGCTGGAAGTCACGCTGTAAACGATGCGCAATGCCCACGGCAAGCCCCTCATCGTCTCGTGTCCGCCCTGATCGCTGAACGCCGCCTGGTGCTTCCGGTCCTTCTGGTCCTTGTGGGGCTCGCGGCTGGATGCGAGCCGCCCACCCCGCCCGGTGAGGCCTCTCGTCAGTACGATGAGCTCATGCAGGTGGCCGCTGCGGAGGCGAAGGGCCGGACGGACACCTCCTTCTTCTGGCTTCCCAACGCCGGCAGCGCCCGGGCCCGCACACTCATGCTCGACCTCGGAATCGACTACCTCCACTACGACCGGAGGCAGGGGGTCCTCTGTGTGTGGAACGGTGAGGGCCTCTGGCCGGCCCGGGGATACGTAACGGCCCTGCCTGCCGCGACCCCGCAGACAGACTCGGTGGGAACGCTGTGCAACATCGAGGGGGAGTGCATCGCTTCCGCCGTGACCGAGACGTGGGCCCAGTTCGAGTGCCGGTAGGACTACTCTGCCCGTTCGGCCTGCCCGGTTCTTTCCTCGATGGCACCCGCCGACCGGGCTACGGTGTAGCTGTGGGCCTGGGGGCGCCCGGCGAACAGAGGCTTCACGGTTGACCAGGTAGACCGGAAGAGGTCGCTCTCGCGGTATGTCTCCAGGGCCTCCGCGCTCACCCAGTGGCTGCGGGTCGTAAACACGGACGACGCGTCGGCATCCCGCCACAGTTCGAGGTGCTGGCATCCGGGAAACGAGCGGATCCGAGGCGCCGCGGCGTCGAATCGTTCGAGAAACAGATCGACGGCGTCGGGGGCAAAGGTCATGCGGACAATGCGGATAAGCACGGCGGAGAGACGATCGAGACAGAGAGCGGTTCGCCTGTTTAAGATAAATCTTGACACCGCGAAGGTAAACCCTCGGGGGGCGGTAAGAGAGGCGCAGAGTGGTCTCACTGTCGACGGGAGATCAGATCGGCAGAAACGAGCGGACAGCGAGGAGGCCCTGTTCTGGGTGCGGTTGTGCCAGCTGCATCATTCAGAAAGCGACTGCCGGGCCAAAGTCGGGGAAGAGGCTGGGCGGCTGGTCACCGGTTGAGAAGATGCTGCCCGATGGCGCAGTCCAGACACCCACCCTCCGTACAGTAGTGCCGGTAGAGTTGGTGGAGGCCTTGTGCGTCGAACGCCGACTCCACCTCTGTGCCAAGGTTCTGGAAGCGCCGGACCACGTGGTCCTCCGACGCGGAAAGCGTGCGGAGCACGTCAAAGGCCGCCTCGCTCTGCGCCGGGTCGTCCTGCTCCTCCGCGTCCAAGAGGAGAACCGGCACGACGGCGTTCACGAGAAGCGTGTCTCGGCGGGACGAGCCGAGCCCCGGGTCATGCTCCGAGGCCTCCTTGGTGAGGTGATAGTGCGTTCGCCAGAATGGGCCCGGCCTCGACGCAAGGGCGTCGTGGAGGGCCGACACGGCACGCTCCTGGCCAAGAGCCGCGCGGAGCGCCGGGAGGGGATCTGCAGCCAGCAGGGCATCCTCGGCGTACCAGGCCGCGGCCTGGGCGAGACGGAGAGGCGGAAAGTTGTTTGGACGGAGGCGGAAGAAGGTCCAGGCCGTGGACGCCAGGCGGGGAAGATCGAACCGCACCTGCAACCGCTGAAACCGGTGACGGAGGTCCATCGCGTAGTCCGCGGTGCCCCGATTGGTGTCGAGCAGGTCACCCGGCTCTGGGAGGAGGCCCGCGGTCCCGAGCAGGAGAGCCTCCCGGTCCCGCCGCTCCTCAACTGAGCGAAGCATGCTCGGGGAGACGCGCTCGGCAAGCATGCTCATCGGCTCGTCGTTTTTCGAGTAGCCGAGCCCTGCGAGGAGACGTTCGTGGAGGATTGCGTCCAGAGATGTGTCCGAGGGGGCTGGAAGACGATCCCGCTTGTTGGCCACGCGTCGTCGGGCCAGGCGGTGGATCCAGTCCCGCCGATGCTGAGTAGGCACCTCGGTCCAGCGCGAGGCGCAGGGGAGCGCATCGTCGTCGGCCCGCGTGTGGAAGGCGTGGAGCAGTTCCCGGAGCGAGTCTTCAAGGTAGGGGTACAGCACGAGTTCGGGCACGCCCGACTCGTCGGATCGGAGGAGTCCCCCGGTCCACATGTCGGCGTGGAGCGTGACATGGAGCACCACGCTGTCGTAGCGCGGATCGGTGTGATGCTCATGCTCGAACCAGCCCCCGGAGGTATTGTGGACCTCGACGTGGCCCCGCCAGTCCATGCTTCCAATCCGAACGTGTGCATTCTGGAAGTCGGGCCCCGCGTCGCTGTTGAGGGTTCCCGGATCCAGGACGTGCACCGTCTCATCTTCGGTGGTAGTGAGGCAGTCCGTGGCGAAGCGCTGCTGCTTCCAGAGATCCTGGACGAGCGCCTCCGGCACGCTGGGCGTGTCCGGGGGCGGTTCGTGCAGCGTAACTGTTTGCTCGGCGTCGTCGACCGTATACGTGGTGTAGGGAAATAGGCCGTCGCTTCCAACCATAGGACAAGCGGGTTTGGCAAACGGGGGGACGTGCGGCTGTATCCCAGACACACGACCAAGGGAAAACATAACGTTGTGGGCGCGGCCGAGTCGTACGCAGCGGAGGCCCGACCGACTGGGCCCCGAACAGACCATGGGGGCACTCCCACTGAATCCACAGGTTGGAGTCCCCGTCCGGGTCACCCCCAACGCGGCTCTGAGAACAGGGCCTCAGGAGGAGCGTTGGGGATGCCCGACGCATTCTGTTGCGACGTACCGGTAGCATCGTGGCCTTTTTGTCGGTCGATCGGCTCCGCGTTGTGCTGGACGGCCACACAATCCTGCGGAACTTGAGCTTCGAGGTCCCCGAAGGCCAGTGGGTCGGCATCCTTGGGCCAAACGGGGCCGGCAAGACGACTCTTCTCCGGGCCATCGGGAGCCACGTCCCGTTCGACGGTCGTATTCACCTTGAGGGGGAGCCCGTCGAGCAAATGAGTGCTCAGGATCGGGCCCGCGCCCTGGCCTTCGTCCGGCAGGCCCGGTCGTTGACGTTCGACTTCACCGTTGAAGAATTTGTGCTCCTTGGCCGTGCCCCGCACCGCGGGTGGCTGCAGTCGTACCGCCGGGCGGACCGTGCTCGGGTCCAGGAGGCTCTCGCCCGGGTAGACCTGGAGGGCTTCGAGTCTCGTTCGGTACTATCGCTTAGTGGAGGGGAGCTGCAGCGGGTGTTTCTGGCGCAGGCGCTCGCGCAGGAGGCGGGCGCCCTGCTGCTCGACGAGCCCACGGCCCACCTCGACGTCCACTATCAGTTTTCGTTCATGGAGCAGATTCGAGCGCAGCAGGCCGAGGGGCAAACGGTGCTGGCCGCCGTTCACGACCTTGAACTGGCGGCACGATACGCCGACCGACTGCTCCTGCTCGACGAAGGTCGCATCAAGGCAGAGGGCCCTCCTGCGGCGGTGCTCACGCAGGGACGAATCGCGGATGTGTTTGGCATGCGGGTGGAGGTTGACCATCATCGGGAGGGCACGCTCCGAATCAACTACCTGGAGCCCGTGGACCAGGCTGGCCTCCGCGCAGAGGAGTCCGTCTGAGACAACCTGCTCGGAAACGCGAGGCGGTACAGCCCGTGCTAGGCTGTGACGCGTCACACACCCTCTCAATGTCCTCTGATTACGACCCCACTGCGATGGCCAAGATCTACACAGGGACCGGAGATGATGGGACCACTTCGCTGTTCGGTGGAGAGCGCGTTGGCAAGGGCAATCCTCGGATCGACGCCTACGGCACGGTCGACGAGGCCAACTCGGCCATCGGTCTCGCCCGGGCGCATCTCCGGAACGAGCCCGGAGCGGAGCGGCTCGACCCGGTGCTGGGAGACCTTCAGGAAGAGCTCTTCGTGCTCGGGGCGGACCTGGCGACCCCCATGGACGCCGAACCCTTCGTGCCGCGGATCGAGGAGAAGCATGTCATGGGCCTTGAGGAACGGATCGACCGCTTCGACGCGGAGCTTCCCTCGCTGGAGAAATTCATCCTTCCGGGGGGCACCCCCGCGGGGGCCTCTCTCCACTCGGCCCGGACCATCTGCCGTCGAGCAGAGCGCCAGATTGTAGAGGCACGGACCTCCGCCCCGATCAACGAGCAGTCCTTGATTTACCTCAATCGCCTCTCCGATCTGCTCTTCGTCCTGGCGCGGTGGGCCAATCGCAAGTCGGGGATTCAGGAGGACACTTGGACTCCCCCGTCCTCGGAGTCAGAGGGCGGCGCCCCAGACGAGGCGGACGGTAAATAGTCCTCGGGGAAGCACCCCTCCTCTACGTACCACCTGGTTTTATCTGCAATCCCGAACGAGACATGTCCCGATCGATCCTGTGCGGCCTCCTCGTGCTCGCCTGCGCGACTGCGATGGTTCCCTCGGCCCCCGCTGGAGAGAACGAGGGCTCCACGGCAGGTCCCCCGTCGACTCGTGCCGAATCGGAGGCGTCTCGTTTCGGGATCCAGGCAGGCCTGTATGACGTGAAGGCCGGGCGCGTACCGCGGGCGGCAACTTTTGCCGACCTCCTCGACGACTATGGCGTCAACTACCGGACTGCGCTGGCCCTTCTCAGAGCGGCCCCGCCGGACTTCGAGGCGGAAGACCTCCGCACTGGGAAGCCGTACCGGGTCTACTGGAACCCATGGCTCCAGAAAGCTCAGTATCTCGTCTATCAGATAAGTCCCGCCGAGCATATCGTGTTTGACGTGCAACGGCCCGAGCGGACCCGCTTGGCAACCCGTCCGGTCCAGCAACAGTGGGCAACCGTTGGCGGCACGGTGGAGAGTTCGCTGTATGAGAGCCTTGTGTCGAATGGAGGCCATCCTGTGCTGGCCCTTCGGCTCTCGGAGGTGTTCGCCTGGCAGATCAACTTCTTTCGCATCCGGCCCCAGGATCAGTTTCGGATCGTGTATGAGAAGCAATCGGTGGGGGGCACGCAGCTGCAGCCCGGAGCCATCGTCGCAGCCTACGTCGAGCACCTCGGAGAGGAATACTACGCCTTTCGCTTCGATACGGGCAGCGGAGCGGAATACTACAATCGGCGAGGGCAGAGCCTGCGACGAAAGCTGCTCCGGGCTCCTCTCCAGTATTCCCGCATCAGTTCCGGCTTTACCAACCGGCGGTACCACCCTATCCTGGAAGAATACCGGCCGCACCACGGAGTCGATTATGCAGCGCCCCGTGGCACCCCTGTTCGATCGGTGGGCGACGGAGAGGTCCTGCACGCCAGCTACGAGGGCCCCAATGGCAACTACGTCAAGATCCAGCACAACAGTACCTACACGTCCGGCTACCTTCATCTCTCAGAGATTGCAGTGGCGCCGGGCCAGACCGTCAATCAGGGCGAGACCATCGGTAGGGTCGGCAGCACGGGACGCTCCACCGGGCCCCACCTCGACTATCGGCTGTGGAAGCACGGCACGCCCGTGGACCCCAACACGGTGGATCTTCCCCCGTCTCAGCCGGTCCCATTGCAGTACCGCGAGGCGTTTCGGCGAACCGTGCAGGCGTTGCTGCCCCGGCTTCGTCGCCCATCGGTCTTCGCCGGGGGGCAGGCACAGTCCCTCCAGACGCAGTCTTGATCGAGGCATAGCCTGGAGGTTACCCCTGGATCGGCTTTTTCCTCGTCTGGCCTGCTCCTGATGCCGACTCGACTCCGGAGCGATCGCATTGAGGGAACCGGGGGCCTTCTCGTCGTGCACGGGGGAGCATGGGACATTCCCGATTCGGCGCTGGAGGAGCACCGCGCTGGGCTCCGGTCCGTCGTGGAATCGACCCCCTCAATCCTCCAGGAAGTAGGGCAGGCCGTGGATGGGGCCACAGAGGCGGTCGCCGCCCTGGAGGCCCACGAGGCGTTTAATGCGGGGTACGGAGCCATGCTGAACCAAGACGGGGAGGCGGAACTGGACGCCGGGGTGATGGACGGAGACTCTCTCGAGTTCGGGGCGGTTGCGGCCACCCGTCACGTGGCCCGTCCAGTCCGGGTGGCCCGTCGCCTGCTGGACGAAGGGGAGGGCCGGGTGCGGATGCTCGTGGGCGAGGGGGCCGAGCGGTTCGCGGAGGCCGAGGGCATGGCCCTCGTCCCAAACGAGGCGCTCGTCTGTCCCCGGGAGCAAGCGCGACACGAGCGCGTCCGGGCTCAGGTCGAGCCCGATCACCCGAGCACGTCGTTTTTGCCCGGTGCGTCCCCCCTCGGCGGGGCCGATACGGTGGGGAGCGTCGTGCGCGACCCGGCGGGACGCTTGGCCGCGGCCACGTCGACGGGGGGGACGCCGTTCAAGCCGCCTGGGCGGGTGGGAGATTCGCCGCTGCCCGGGGCTGGCTTCTACGCCGACGAGCACGTGGCAGTAAGCGCGACGGGGTGGGGCGAAGCCATCGCCATGGTCGGGTTGGCGCGAGACGTCCGGGAGCGGGTCGTCGGTGGCGCACCGGCGGAGGGGGCGGCGCGCCGAGCCCTCAGGCGCATGCAGGACCGGGTCGAGTCCCCGGACGGGGAGGGCGCCACAGGGGGGTGCATTGTCGTGACCCCCGAGGACGCCGCGTACGCGTTCACGACGCCCCGGATGGCACGGGGATGGTGCACCGGTGGGGAAGCCCATTGGACGGTATGAAGACGAGAAAGCAACGCGTCCGCTCCCCGAGGGCCACGGGGCACTCGACAGCGGCTAATTGAGTTGAAGTGAGGCGCCGAAGCGCCAGTGCCGTCCGGCGGCCGGTTCATAAAATCGCCCGCCGAAGGCGTTGACCACCACGTCGTTATAGCGTACGTCGAACGCGTTGTTGAGGGCGATAAAGGGAGTCAGCACGGCCCCTTTCGTGAGGGGGAGGCCGGAGTGGCTCAGCCGCAGGTCGACCGTGGTGTAGTCGTCGATTG
>NZ_JBDGQQ010000168.1:0-8562 GCF_042218895.1 Salinibacter sp.
ACACAGCGCGCGGTCGGAGACAGGATGCAGGCGTCATGGCAGAGGGGAGCGTAAGCCAGCAGAAATTCCAGATCCGATCAGCACCGGAGAGAATAAAAGAGGGAGGGTCAAATTTCAGGCCGTTTGAAGTTTCGTAACACCCGCATTGTCGCCCCGCACCCAGCGAAACGGAACCAGTCTCCGTCCGACTCGCGAGGAGGCTGTTCGGGGCAGTTTGGTGCGGCCAGTTCCCTACGGGTCTTAGAAATACATATAAATTTTACAGCAATAGAAAGTCAAGAATACACGAACGGCGCACCGCTCGGTCCCTCAGAGGGCAACACGGGAGTGCCCTGCGCCACCGATGTCCTTCTGGAAAACTTCGTATGTCCCTCGCCCGAAAAGCGCCCCCCCGTTGCCATTCCCGTCTCCAAGATGCATCATTTAGTTTCACAGTACCGACGTCCCGAACCAATCTGCCTGTCCCAACATGGCCGACGATGAGTACCTGCTCGACTTCGAGAAGCCGCTCGTCGAGCTCGAAGACAAGCTCGCCGAGATGCGCGAGCTCAACGAAGAGACGCAGGACGACCTCTCCAACGAGATTGAGGCGCTGGAGGAACGGGTCGAGCGACTGCGCACCTCCATCTACCGCAACCTCACCCGATGGCAGCGGGTGCAGATTGCCCGCCACCCGCGACGGCCCTACACGCTGGACCACATTGAGGCCCTCACGGAGGACTTCACGGAGCTACACGGCGACCGCAAGTACGGGGAGGACCGGTCCATCGTAGGCGGGCTGGCCCGATTTACAGGGAGTCGCTTCGGGTCCCGAGACCGCACGGTGATGATCCTCGGCCATCAGAAGGGGCGGAATACGAAGGAGCGCAAGTATCGCCGCTTCGGCATGCCCAACCCCGAAGGCTACCGCAAGGCCGAGCGGCTCATGAAGATGGCTGCGAAGTTCGACAAGCCGGTGGTCGTTCTTCTCGATACGCCGGGCGCGTATCCGGGCATGGAGGCGGAGGAGCGGGGGCAGGCCGAGGCCATCGCACACAACCTCTTCGAGATGGCACGGCTGAAGACGCCGATCGTGGTCGTCGTGATCGGGGAGGGCGCGTCGGGCGGCGCGCTGGGCGTTGGGGTGGGCGACCGCATCCTGATGCTCGAAAACGCCTGGTACTCGGTGATTGCCCCGGAGAGTTGCTCCCAGATCCTGTGGCGGTCCTGGGAGCACAAGGAAGACGCTGCCCGGTCCCTAAAGCTCACCGCCCCGGACCTGACGGACGTCGGGATCGTCGACGAAATCGTATCCGAACCCATCGGGGGCGCCCACCGCGATCCGGAGGCCACGTTTCGGTCCGTAGGCACAGCGGTTGCCGAGGCCCTTGAAGAGCTCGACCCCCTCGACCCGCGACGCCTCCTCGACGAGCGTCTCAAGAAGTTCGACGCCCTCGGCCCCTACGAGTCCGCCGAGCCGATGACCCCCACCGCGTAGAAGCGACGATCCCGTCTCCTCCTGCCCCGACCCCGCCGGTCGAACGCCTCGGTCCTGCCATGTCTTACACCTACACGCACCGCCGCCGGGTTCGGTATCGGGAGTGCGATCCGATGGGCGTGGTCTATCACACCCACTACCTTGACTACTTCGAGGTCGGGCGTACGGAGGCCTTGCGCGATGCCGGGGTCCGGTACCGCGATCTTGAGTCCCAGGGCATCATCATGCCGGTCGTGGAGGCGGAGGTGCAGTACCACGGCCCGGCCTACTACGACGACCTCCTGGTCGTGGCCGTCCACTTCGAGCAGATGCCCACCGTGCGGGTGCCCATCGACTACACGGTGCGTCGCGACGAGGAAGACGACACCCTCGTCACCGGCCACACCACGCTCTGCTTCATGGACGCGGAGCAGCGACGCCCCACTCAGGCCCCGGAGGCAGTGCGGGAAGCCTTCACTACTGTACTTGCCACGTAGTCGGGGCCTCCCCCCTTCGCAAAAACATCGCCTCGTCCCGAGGCTGAGCACTGTGCGTAATCCTGTTCCCCACCTCGCTGACCATGGCGACCCTTCTTTTCCACGACCGCTATCTCGACTACGACTTTGGCCCTGAGCATCCGTTTAGCCCCGTCCGGCAGGAGATGACGATTGATCTGCTCGACGCCCTTGGGCACCCCGTCGATCCGGTGGAGCCGCCAGTGGCGAGCCGGGAGGACGTGCGGCGGGTGCACAGCGAGCGGTTTGTGGAAAAGGTAGAAGTCGCTTCGGACGGGACGCCTCCTTCCCGCGCCCGGTCTTTTGGACTCAACACCGGCGACGTGCCGGTCTTTGAGAACATGGATGCCGCCACTCGTGGCCTCGTCGGAGGGACTCTGCACGGTGCCTACCTCCTGGCCCAGGGTAAGGCAGACCGGGTGCTCCAGCTCGGCGGGGGGCTCCACCACGCCCGCCGGGAGCGCGCGTCCGGGTTCTGCGTCTACAACGATCTGTCTGTGGCCATCGACGCGCTGCGGGAGCAGAACCTCCGCGTGGCCTACGTGGACGTGGATGTCCACCACGGGGACGGTGTCCAGTTCCTACACTACGACGATCCGGGGGTCCTCACGGTGAGCCTGCACGAGACCGGCCAGGCGCTCTTTCCGGGAACCGGCGGCATCGACGAGACGGGCGAGGACACCGGCGAGGGCTACGCCCTGAACGTACCCCTGGCGCCGTTCACCGAGGCCGACAGCTACCTCGACGCGTTCGAGCGCGTAGTGCCGCACGCCCTCAGGTACTTTGGGCCCGACGTGATCGTCGCGCAGTGTGGGGCCGACGCCCACTTCAGTGACCCCTTGGCCGATTTGCTTCTCACCACGCAGACCTACGAAACGATCTTCCGTCAGCTTCTCGACCTGGCCGACGATCACGCAGACGGACGTCTCCTTTGCACGCTCGGAGGGGGGTACCGGCTCGACGCCGTCTCCCGGGTGTGGGCGCTTCTGGCTCTGCTCATTCAGGGCCACGGTCCTCCCGACACCGTGCCCCGCGAGTGGCGGGACCGATGGCAGTCTCGAACCGATCGGTCCCTGCCCCCTGCCTTTCACGATTCCGAGCAGACGTTCGACGTGGCGCGCCGCTCGTCAATCGAAAGTCAGAATCGCCGGGCCAGCGAGCAAGTGCTGGAGCTCGTGGCGCCGCACTGGCACTAGCGAACAGGCCCCACGGTCACCACGCCACGTCTGACGGCCCGGACGAAGAGGCCTCTACCCCCTCCGGATACGAGACCACCTTTAGCCGCACCGGCACGACTCCCTCCCCGATCATCCGGAGCTGTTGCGCGGCCGCTTTCGAAAGGTCGATGACGCGTCCGTCCTTGAACGGCCCGCGATCGTTGATCCGTACGACCACGGAGGGCCCGCCAGCCCCATCGGTCCGGGTCACCCGAACACGCGTGCCGAAGGGGAGGGTGCGGTGGGCCGCCGTGATGGCCTCGGGGTCGAAAATCTCGCCACTGGCAGTGGGGTGCCCCGCGTACTTCCCTGCGTAGTAGCTGGCTTTTCCTTCCTTCTCCGGTAGCCCCGGCTCCCCTACCTGTTGCGTCGCGACACAGCCGGCAACGAACGCACAGAGGAGAGCCAGGACCTCTCCAACGGGCCGGAGCTCCATGATCCAGTGCGCACGACCACCGTTTGGCATGGGAGCGGAAAGATCGCGAGACGTGAAGCCGGAGCGAACAGGAGGTAGCGCCGCGTCGAACCTCCATCGGAAGGGATCACGGAGGCGCTGTTCCGTATAGACGGATTTTAGGGGACAGTGTTACTTTCGGGTTGTCTGCCAACTCCATGACGGTTTACGAGGCCCTGATTCGAGTCGACTTTGTGGGAGCTGTGGTGCTGCTGGTGATCGCCCCCCTGGTGTTGCTAGCTGGATCTGTGTCGGTGCCGGCTGTTCAAAACCGGCTGTTGGCCTACTGGCGCGCCTCGGCCCTTCTCGGGATCACCGTTTATCTCTGGGCCGGACAGGTTTCGGGAGGGTTTGTGACCGGGTTCGCCGCCCACGTTGCCATCCTTCTCTCTCTGTGGCGGGGTGACGTTCTTTCTCCACGGAGGGGCCCTCCTCCGTCGTCAGCGCAGGGATGGTGGGCAACCGCCTTCCAGTACTGGCTTTGGGCCGCAAGCATCTACGTTACAATCGGGCTCGCGTGCACGCTCTTCCTGCTTCCATGTGCCTTCAAGGCCCCCTCAGCGGTCTGTCAAGCCTGGTACGGTCCGCCCCAGCAGTACGCGCGCTGGCTGCACCCGAACGCAAGCCCGATGCAGTTGGGCTCGTACGGCGGGTGGGCGCTTGCGATCTACGCGGTGTATGGGGGAGCCTGGGCCCTGCAACTCACACGGAGCGATTCTGAGTAGTCCCCGTGGCAGCACCGCGAGCATTCTGGACACAGCCCTGCTCTGACGCCCCGCCGATGAGCGCCAACCTTCTCGTAAATCCACGTCACAGCCCTCTACAAACGACCGCTGAACGGAACCCCGTGATGCCAGCCGTTTAACACTAGTCCCTTCGGCTTTCTCTGTCGATACACGCCTCCCATGTTGGGCTCGATCGGCGAACTTCTCCTCCTTGTTGCCTTCGTTGCGTGTGGTCTCTCGGCCCTCGCGTTTTTTTGGGCCGTCCGGGCGGAAGAATCCTCAGCCTCCGAGGACGTGTGGAAGCGGACCGGACGATGGGCCTGGAGTGCAATGAGCGGGGCCGTGATGGGGGCCTCGGGCATACTCTGGTACTTCCTCTTTACCCACCAGTACCAGTACGCGTACGTCTACGAGCAGTCGTCCAACGGCCTTCCCTGGCACTACCTCTTCTCAACCTTTTGGGCGGGGCAGGAAGGGTCGTTTCTGCTCTGGGCCCTCATGATGTGCGGAGTGGGGGGGCTCCTGATCGCCTACGTGCAGCGCGAGTACGAAACCCCGGTGATGGCCATCGTCGGCCTCTGCCAGCTGTTTTTGCTCTCGATGATCGCGGGCCTGCAGTTTGGGCCCGTTGAGATCGGGGCTTCCCCCTTTGCGAGGCTGTCCGAGGAGTTCGCTAATGCTCCCATCTTCCAGCAGAACCCTGGCTTTGTGCCCGCCGATGGGCAGGGCCTCAACGAGTTGCTTCAGAACCCATGGATGACCATCCATCCACCGGTGCTCTTTCTGGGCTTCTCGGCGATGGTCGTTCCCTTCGCCTTCGCCCTCGCGGCGCTCTGGAAGAAGCGCTACACCGAGTGGGTACGCCCGGCGATGCCGTGGACCTTGTTTGCCGTTCTAGCGCTCGGTGTGGCCATTGCGATGGGGGGATACTGGGCCTACGTCACGCTTTCCTTCGGGGGCTACTGGGCCTGGGACCCCGTCGAAAATTCATCGCTCGTGCCCTGGCTCATAGGGGTGGCGGCCTTCCACACGATGCTGGTGCAAAAGAAGAGTGGGTCAAGCCACAAGGCCTCCCTCCTTCTGTCCATCACCGCGTACCTGATGGTGATTTACTCGACCTTCCTCACTCGCAGCGGCATCCTTGGGGACGTGTCGGTCCACTCGTTCGTCAGCCTGGGCCTCTACAACCAGCTCCTGCTTTGGATCGCCGTCCTTGGCGTCCTAGGCTTTGGCCTATTTGCGTACCGGTACGGCGAACTCCCCGTGCCCGACGAGGAGCCGCGGACGCTTTCGCGGGAGTTCATGATCCTCAGCGGAGCCATGCTCATCTGTGCGACCGCCGCCGTCATCATCCTTGGCACGAGCGCGCCGATCTTTGGGCAGATCTTTCGGGACAACCCCTCGGCCGTCCCTCAGTCCTTCTACAATAAGTGGACGCTTCCGCTGGCGCTCGGATTCGTCTTTCTCGCGGGCCTCGGCCAGTTGTTCTGGTGGAAAAAGATGGACGTGGCAACTATAAACCAGGTCCTCATCAAGCCGATCACCCTGGCCACCGTGAGCACAATCGCGGTCCTGGTCCTCACGCCCTTTGCGGAGCAGACCCTCATCGTCCCGAGCGCGACCGAGGGGGCGGCGCAAATGGCCTCAGCAAGTCTAGCCGGCGGTCTCGCCGAGTTCTGGTCAGTCTACGGCTTTGCCATCCAGATGCTGCTGTTGCTTTTTGTCGGCTTCTTCTCCCTGTTCGGCAATGGACTCGTCTTGTGGCGCATCCTTCGGGGAAACCCGCGCATGGCCGGGGGAGCCCTCTCGCACGTGGGTTTCGCACTTGTCATTCTGGGACTCCTCGCCTCCAGCGGGTTCGATCGGGCCCTGCCCCGCGTAGGGACGACCTACTTGGCCAACGAGGATGAGATGCCCCGGGAAAACTTTGTGGTCGCCAAGAATCAGACGCGCGTCGTGAACGGATACCGGGTCACCTACGTGGGCAAGGCCAAGAATCATGAAGGCCACACCCAATACATCCTTGATGTCCGTGATCCGCGAGGGCGCACGTTCACGCTCAAACCGGTCGCGTATCAGGGCAGCGGCGGCCAGTGGTTCAAAGACCCCGACGTGCAGAGGTTCTTAGAGAAAGACCTTTTCTTCTCCGTAACCCCGAAGGCAGCGACGGGGGTCGGCCAGAAGAGCGGTCCTCCTGGCGGCGAATTCCAGCTGGCCGAGGGCGACTCTACCGTCCTCGGCGAAAAGAAGTATGCGGTTGCCTTTCACGGCTTCAAGGTGCTGAAGGGACCCAGCACCGCCACGACTAGCCATAAGCGTGTGCCCGAGAACGCGAAGATGGCGGTAGGGGCCCGGCTCCACGTCACAAACCTCGAGACTCAGGAAACCCGGTCGCTCATGCCGATCTACATGGTGATGGACGACAATTCCCAGCAGTACATCGAAAACCGGGTCAAGGACTGGGGACTCAGCATGTCTTTCACCGAAATGGATGTGAACAGCGGCAAGGCAACGTTTGCCGTCCAGGGAGTGAGCGTGATGCCTGAGAATTGGGTGGTGGTGCAGGCCTATACCAAGCCCCTGATTAGCCTGCTCTGGGTCGGAATCTTTGTCCTCGCGGCTGGCTTTGTCGTCTCTATCGGCCGTCGCGTACAGGATATTCGGTTCCGTCGGTAGTTCTCAGACGCCGAACGTCTTGCCAGAGTCGGTTTCGGGGAGACGGGCTATCTGGTGCGTGTTGCGTATTCCATGTTGCGCACAGGCCAGTTGTCGTATGGAAGTGCGCAGTACGCGCTGCTCTCAGAACGCAGTCAGTGCTCCCCTTCTGTGCCCCTCTAATCTACACTCCCCCAAGGGATCGATCCCCCTGATCATGCTAACCGTCCGTAAGCATGCTAACCGTCCGTAAGCATATCGACCTCGCTGCCCCAGTGGACCGCGTATTTGAGTTCTTGGACACGCCCGCCCACCAGTCCGAGATCACGCCGAGCCTCTCAGAATCCGTCCTCGTCGAGCGGCTTCCAAATGGAGGCTCACGGGCCCGTTACACCTATCGGATTCTCGGCCTGTCGTTTAGAGGAGAGGTACGCGCGACCGACTACGTACCCGACGAACGCATCGTGTGGAGCATGGAGGGAGACCTACAGGGCACCATTCGGTGGTATTTTGAGCCGATTGACCCCGGTTGCCGCTTTACCTATGCGGCAACGTACCAGATTCCAGGCCCGAGCTTCATCCACCCACTGGTCCGTCCGCTCATCCGGCGCTACAATGAGCGGGAGGTTTCTACGCTCCTCCACAACTTGAAAGAGCGCCTCGAATCCCCCAAGATGTCCGGGCGCTAGACAAGGGGGGCGCCTCGAGAGATGAGGAAATGGGGCGGCCCTCCGAGCTGTCCCCACCTCGTCTCCCCCAGACCGAAGTCGCCTTTTATTATGATGGTGTGAATTTTAATTTTGTTTACAGTACACCGACGAAAATCTCTGTTCCTTAGAAGGGTCTCTTCTACAAACATTCGCCCGGAGCGTCGTTTTCTCCTCATTTCCTTTAATTTGGAAGCGCTTCGTCTCAGAGGATCTCTTTTCTTGCCGATTAATCCTGGTTTTCGTCCTCACACTTGACAGGGACGGATATGTCTGTCTAATTAGACTTAGCCTTTAACGGACGACCCGCTCCTACGATGCAGACGCTCCTTTTTTCTCCCACCGTTTTGGCGTCCGGTTCGGACTGGTTCTCTCCCTGGGGGTCCCGAGCGTCTGCGGGTCGTTCGATCGCACTTGAAGGGATTGCCGTGCAGGGACGCGTGCTGAGAGGACTTCGTCGTTCAGCGCTCGTTCTTCTTCTTATTGCGATTCTTGCGGACTAACAACCGACGGCCAATCCCTTCCCAACGATGACACCAGGTATCGTGCGACGCCGAGGGGATTGGTCCCCTCACCCACCCACTGATGCCTGAGCAACCGTCCACCGTCATCGTTACTGATCTCTCCCCTCTTCTCAGGTCCTGCGTGTGTGCGTCCTGTGTCCTAGAAGCCATCGCGGCATGGGTCCCACCCATCGGGGCATCCGGAGAGATCTAGCCCACGTTCGTCGGTCCCTCTGACGTTCTCCCCACACCTAATCGACCAAGCCGACCGATGTCCACTGACACCCTGCAGTCTCCCGACTCGGCGACCTCGACCGCGAACGGTGCGCA
>NZ_JBDGQQ010000169.1:0-45083 GCF_042218895.1 Salinibacter sp.
GATTGCCGGCAGGGCCGTAAGCCCTGTCAGCACTGCCAGCGGGCCCGTACGGGTCTTCGTCTTGAGAAAGAGCTCAAACAGCATCAGGTAGCCGGCCGAGGCCAGGGCGTAAGAGAGGGCCATCACGACCCAGTAGAGCGTCCCGTGGCTTACGACCAGTCCGAACGCACCTCCGCTCGGCTCCAGACTGTAGTAGAGACCGTGCCACGGGTTGGTCACCTTCAGCGTGGCAACCGCCACAAACACGGCGTAGGCAAACCGGCGGACCGCCCGGCTGCGGTGAAGCCCACGTCCGCTGTACGCGGAGCAAAACCAGAGCCAGGCCCAGACGGCCGAAAAGCCGACAATCAAGCTCGCCTGGTAGAGGAGGTTCTTTGCCAGGGCCGAGCTTACGAGAAGAAATCCGACGTAGGTAGCTGCCCACACCCCGCTTGCCAGAAAGAAGGCCACCAGCCCGCGGCGGGTGTCGAGGTAGGGGACCTGCCGGGCCCGCCAGGCGGCTCCCAGGCAGGCGACCGTCGCGAGAACAAATCCGATCAGGTATCCCAGGTACATCGGCTGCCAGGTTCCTGCGGCCAAAGCATCAAGCATCACGGTGCCAACATGCGTGCAAACTCAGTCGTTCTACTCCCGTCGCCTTGGGCAATTATGGAGCAAGAAAAACGCCGAGTCCCGACGTAATGTCCGCATGTCTCCAACTTGTGGCAATCTCGTTGCAGGAGCGGCAGGCCGTTACGGCGCCGAGACGTTCTCCGTGATACTTGTCCTTGAGTCCGAGAGTCGGCTCGTTGCTGCTGAGGAAAGAGTCCCGGGATGCCCATGCCGCGCGGACCGAAGCTACTCAGAACAGCCTGATCGGTCGCTTGAAATCTAGCCCGACACTCATTCCGGCTGCAGGGTTGGCGCCTCCATGTGCCCGATCGTGTCCAACCGGGCCCCCGGCTGCTTTCGAACAACAATGTCCCCGTAGTACGCCGTCGCCGCCCCGCCGGTATTGTCGGTATCAGTCATGATTGCGACGCCGTTGATGGGAGGTGGGTCCTCTCCGAAGGCCTCGCGGTAGTCCGCCCGGATGTCACGCTGCTCTCGAACCCACGTCCCCACCTTCGCCGATCCGCTCTCGACCGGAATCATCTGCACCCAGTCGGTGAACGGGTTCGGCAGGACCGTGCCCGTCTCGACCGTGCTGGCCCAAACGTAGTTGAGTGCACGAGTCGGAATCTGATCGTACCCAAGGGCCTGCAACGCCTCATACTTGGCCCGGTCGAAGAATCCGAGATTGCTCGGATCGTAATCGAATGACACGTAGATCCGCGCTGGGTAGTCGTCTCCACTCTTCTTGCGAGCATTTCCGTCCTCAAGAACATTGCTCACCCTCCAGCGCCAGGTGAGAATCGGGTGCTGGTCCGGAGAAATCCGCATTCTACGCACCAACCCGGAGGCGCCGCCGTCGCTGAGGGCCCGGACGACGGTCGTCGTGTCGCCCTGGACGGGCCGCTGCACGAGCTGGTAGCGCGTCTTTTCGTCGACGTCGGAGAAGCTGATGGGGCGCCACTCCACCGGATGGCCATTCGAGTCGGCATCGGCCATCGAAAAGTGACCGATCCGGAGCGCGTCGGGGGCGGCAGCGGTCCCGAGCAAGAGCAGCAGGCCCAGGGCCACCCCACCAGCAACGTGAAGACCGCGGCGGAGAGAACGAGTCATGGACACGGCAGATCGCAAGAACACGAGTGAGAATGCGGATCCGAGATCCAGGGAGAAACGCTGGGCACCGGAGCTGAGCGGATATGAGCACGCCACGCAGGCCCGTGTTTCGGTGCTACCCCGAGGAGTACGAATCAAGCGAAGAAAGGTGCCGCAATGCCACCGTCTCCGGCCACGTCGGCCTTCGACAGCGGCTCGTCGTAGGCACCGGTAGCCTCAGCCGATGAATAATCGCCGAGGGACTGCAACGAGATGCCGGCCTGCGTCGCGTTTCCCTCCCCGGCGTACACCGCGTCGGGGGCGCTCCCAGACTCGGAGCCAGTAATCCACGGCTTGATCGACGCGCTCTGCTTTGCGGTGCGAAAACGGCGCACCTCGGCGGCGTGGCGCGCCTCCACGGAGTGAATCTGGAGGGCGGGAGTCAGCAGATCGTTCCCGGCGATCTTCGGGGCCTGGCCCTTGTACGCGCGGACTCCCGTGTCCTCGAAGGCCTGCGAAAGCAGAAGGAACGTGGGGTAGTCGTTGAACGGATCGAAGGTGCCGCCGGCCGTGAAGTCGAAATCGTCGTCGGAGAAGGAGACCGGATCCCCACCGAGGTCCTCGATTGTCTGGGACAGGACGGCGACGTGGGCACTCTCGTGCTGCGAAACCTGCTCGTAGATGGTGCGGGCGTCGCCCGTCACGAGATTGCTGGCGTTGAGTCCCTGGCGGTAGTAGGAGTCCTCCAGGTACTCGAGCGTGAGGGCGTAGTTGAGGATGTCGACGGGATCGGACGTCGACTGGGCAAACGTCCGATTCGAGCGGCCTAGCACCGCGAGCGGCATTGTCACCGCGGCGAGACTGAGACCAACGGACTTGAGTTGGTCGAGGGCCTCTCGGCGGGACACAGTGTCGTCGGTATTGACCGAAAAGAAATCAAGCAAACGCATGAGCATCGAGAGATTGGTACGAAGAAAATCGAGGAAGAGCGGAGGAAGGCTTAACTGACGTTCGTCACCTCCAGCTGGGTCGTGACGAGTCCAGTGTCTGCGACGGCCGACAGGACATTGGACGGCGCCGTGGACACATCGAGACCGGTCTGTGGATCCACGACGTCATTACCGGCAAAGTCGGCCGATCCGGGATTCACCAACGACCGAACAGAAGCGGCATGGCGCGCCTCTACGGACACGATTTTCCCGGCTACGGCGAGCAGCTCTGGATCTTCCAGGAAAATTCCGGCGCCATTGTAGGCAGAAACACCCGTGTCCTCGAGGAGCTTCGCCGTTGAGAGTACTTGGTCTCGGTTGTTGAAGTCGATGCCGCTGAAGTCGACTTCGAGGTCGGGAATCAGCTCGCCCCCGAGCGCCGGGATGGCCGTGGCAAAAAAGTCGCGGTGGATCCCCTCATGGGCCGCTATATCCCGGAAATACTGGCCTTCTGCCGATGACAGATCGCCGTAGAAGTTGGCGGTGGCTGTCGCGTAGAAGGCCGCTTCGAGCTGCTCAAGGGCGTAGGCGTAGTCCAGCACGCCGAAGTCGTCGGAAAAGTCGAGCGTCACGGTTTCGGGAGTGTCGTTGGACATCCCCCCATTGCTATCGCAGCCCGTAACGGCCAGGGCCGCAAGGCCGGCGGCGCCCCCAACCTGCTGCAAAAATTGGCGACGGGACGCCGGTCCTGCGGATTGAGACGGGGTAGAATCGGACATGGGAATCAGTTCACTGGTGCAAGATTGAGGCGACCGCCGAGCGGTGTCGAGGCCCGCCCGGGCGAGGATGTGTGACGGTGGCGGGCATGGGGGCCCGGAAGAAGACCGTGTTCGCTCGGGCCTCCGTCCAGGCTCCCGACGCGCCGTCCTGTCGATGCGCTTCCCAGTGTACCCGCCAAACATGCTCACCCACCAGACCAAACGATGCTCATTCAGTGCCCAGAAGCGTAATATTTGTGTTATCGGGCGGAATTGACCTCCGTTCGACGGAGAAAGTGGACGTGATGCACTTCTCTGCTCGTGCTTTGGTGGACACAACGCCGGTCTTGAAAAGTACGACAAGTGCCTTTCTGACAGTGCTTTCCGACGTCGTCCCCGTTCCACGCATGTCGTCGATTTCCGACCGTCTCCGCACCGCCCGCGGCCAGTTGTTCGTAGGGCGGAGCGCAGAGCGTGCGCAATTTCGGTTCGCTCTTACGGCAGATGCACTGCCGTTCAATGTCATGCACGTGCACGGACCTGGGGGCGTGGGCAAGAGCCTCCTCCTTCAGGCATTCGAGCGGTGCTGCCACGAGGAGGAGGTTCCGGCATACAGGCTGGATGTCCAGAATGTGGAGCCAACACCCACAGCGTTCCGGGCTGCCCTCCGGGACAAAATCGGGATCGACGATGACACGGACATCCTGTCGGCGCTGGCGGCTCACGGGGAGCGGACGGCGGTACTGGTCGACGCCTACGAAACTCTGGAGGCCCTCGACGGGTGGCTGCGGACCCAGTTTCTCCCCGACCTTCCCAAGCACGTCCTCTTCGTGTTCGCGGGACGGAGTGAGCCTGCTCCTGAGTGGCGCACAGATCCCGGCTGGCGCGCCCTCGTCAAGATCATTCCCCTGCGCAACCTCGACCGAGAGACCGGACGGACTCTTCTCCAGCGCCGTGACGTGCCGACATCGGAGCACGAGACCATTCTGAACTTCACGCACGGCCATCCCCTGGCCCTTTCGCTGGTAGCGGACCTCATGGAGCAGCGTGGGGACTCAACGTTCGAGTCGGAAGAGACCCACCCCGACATCGTCGAGACGCTCGTGGGGCAATTCGTGCAGAAGGTCCCGAGCCCCGCGCATCGCGCCGCGCTGGAGGCCGCCTCCCTCGTGCCCTACACGACGGAAGCCCTCCTACAAGCGACGCTCGACACGCCGAACGTGCACGCGCTCTTCGAATGGCTGCAGGGACTGTCGTTCGTGTCGCCCGGCGAGCGAGGACTTGAGTTGCACGACCTGACCCGCGATGCCCTCGCGGCCGACTTGCGCTGGCGCAACCCGGAGTGGCACGACGACCTCCACGAGCGCGCTCGCCAGTTCTACATCGATCGGCTCAAGGACGTCCCGGACCGCGAGGTGCCGGACGTGCTGACGGATCTCACGTTTCTGCTCCGGGATCATCCGCTCATACAGCCGTTCTTCGATCAGCTCCGATCGCAGTGGTCCGAGGCGCATGGCCTCCTCGAAGACGAGTTGGACGCGGACGACTCGTCGGAGCTCGTACAAATGATTGAGGAGCACGAGGGAAAGGCGTCGGCTCAGATATTGAAGCACTGGCTCGATCGACAACCGGAGGGCGTGCGCGTCTACCGTACCCCAGAGGGAACCCCGGTCGGGTTTCTGTTCACTTTGTTCCTGGACGAGATGGACGCGACGGATCGGGCCGAAGACCCCGTGGCAACGCAGGCGTGGGAGTACTTGGAGGCTCGTGCCCCTCTCCGTCCTGGAGAACGGGCGTCCATATTTCGCTTCTGGACGGCGCGCGACTCTTACCAAGATATTTCCCCGGTTCAGAGTCTCATCTTCATCCGGCAGGTGCGCCACTACCTCAGTACCCCGAATCTGGCGTTTACCGTACTGGTGTGCCGGGAGCCAGAGGTTTGGGATCAGCTGTTTGCCTATGCGGGCATGACGCGACTAGAAGGGGCCGATGGAGAGGTAGGACCTCACACCTACGCCCTGTACGGCCACGACTGGCGGGCATCACCCCCAGGCCAGTGGCTCGACCAGCTCGCTGACCGGGGGTTCGAGGTGACCACGGATGCCGCGTCCTCCTCCGACGATCGCCTCATCGTGCTTAGCCGGACGGATTTCGCGGAGGCCGTAACCGATGCACTAAAACAACTCCATCGTCCTGACCAGTTGCGTGAAAATCCCCTCCTGTATTCACGCGTCGTATCGGACGAGGTCGGGGACGACGACGGCAAACCTGCGCGCATCGACGCCCTCCAGACGCTTCTTGAAGAGACCACCGAAGACCTGGCCAGGGACCCGCGCGACGAAAAATACCACAAGGCTGTGCATCGGACCTACGTGCAGCCCGCGCCTACCCAGGAGAAGGCCGCCGAGCAATTGGGGGTGCCGTTCAGTACGTTTCGCCGTCATCTTAATCGTGGAGTTGAGCGAATAACGGAGATCCTCTGGGACGAAGAGATCAGCACGTCACAGCGCCTGTCCTCGTCGGCGAACTGAGGAAGAGACGAGTGCTGTAACGTCATCGTTGTGATTTTGGGCGCAAAATGAACATCGATTGCCCTGTTGGGCCCGAGCCACAGGGCCTATCTTGCAGGGTGATCGTTGCCCTCCTATCGCTCAGAAGTCTCCGTGATGTCCTCGAGCACTCCCACACAGGTTGTCCAGGCCCTCTTCGACGCCCTCGATGCCCGCGACGTAGAGCAGGCCTCCCGCCTCATCCATCCTTCGTACCGGGGGGTAGACGTGACCCGGTCGGCACTCACGCTAGGGTGTGAGGAGGCGCTGGAGGGAATTCGGGCCGGACTCTTGGCGTTTTCGGAGTCCTCGTTTTCCGTACACCGATGCATTGCCGATCCCCCACGCGTGACGGTCTTCTGGACGTTGGACGCCGCACATACCGGGACCTTCCTCCAGATTCCGGCCACACACCAGTCGGTTTCCGTCGGGGGAGCCGGACTCTTCACGGTTCAGGAGGCGCAAATCGTCGAGGCAATGCACCTCTGGGACTTCGCGGGTCTGCTGCGGGCGATGGGTCTGCTGCCCGATCTGCCGGTCGAGGAGCCCGACTCAGGGTCTTCGTAGATCGGCGATGCTACGGCCGAATGGCCGGGGGCGTGGGCTGGAGCGATCAGTTGAGCCGGGACCCGCCGATGGCTACTGCACCGGCTCCGGTTCTTGATCGGGAGACGAACTGCTCTCCGACGACGGGTCCTCCGTCAAGATCGGCTCCGTCTCATCCAGGCGTCGGAGCAGTTCCCACCGCGCCGCGCTCCCAACACTTAGCGCCAGAAATAAACTCGCATATGAGATGACGGTCAGTTCCTCCACATCCGCCCGAGGAACGAACGGGAGCTGGAGCGTCAGCAGCCACTTGGCCAGAAAGTTCCCCTGTGCGATCAGGAGGGTAAGCAGTGCAAAGAGCAGTGCACCACGCAGGAAAAGTCCCCACCACAGGTAAATCCGAAGGGCAAGCCCGGCGTGTCGGGTGTGGCGGACACGTTTCAGGAACCAATTGAGCATACAACTGATGGCTGGAACACCGCCCGGCACGAGCGCCCAGCGGCCCTGTACAGAAGATCAGGTACGTCCTCCCCGGCCTGACAGAAGGAACCGCTTCCTCTATCGTGCTGGCACTGAGCTTTCAACGGGCTGTTCTAACATAAAACGTGAGACGACGTTCTTTTACCGCCTTACCCCACCGATGATTTCGAACCCGCAGTGAACGCCACAATGCCTGATCGTTACCAGTGCCGTGTCGAGAACGCCACCGTGCGCCCTGAACAACGCGAGGCGCTTGACGATCTGGTGCGCAAGATGTTTGAGCGGCGGCACCATCATCGGGTGGGGGGACGAGAAAAAGAATGGCTCGCCGTTGAGCTCGTCCAGTCGCTACGGGCAGAGAGCCAGGTGTACCGCGAAGCGCTTAGCACGAAAACTGACGGGCCGCTTCCCTTCGCTCTCGGCTACTTCCGGGTACGCGACGGGAGCCTTGAGACCGTGAGCGACCAAGTCCCCGCAAACGTGGCGCCCCAAACACTTGCCCGATTCCTGAGCGAGTTCCTCGAGCCCGGGGCTCGGCTGTGGTTTGTTCGGGAGGAGAACGAGGAGGGATGGGAGGTTCAGGGCGTCGGAGAAGTGGTCCCGCTGTCCGGACCTTCCGCAACTGATCAGGCCGACGGTGAGGAGTCGGCGGGGGCGAGCAACTGAACCAGGCGCATGCTGGCGTCGTCCAGGGACAGGCTGTCGATGTCGTTGCGGCTGTCCGGCAGAAGGCTCACGTCGCGGTACCGCTGCTGGTGGTCCTCGCCCAGGTGTTCGTTCACCTGGACGCCCACGCACGTCCCGTCGAAGGCCGCAAGACCGGTCACTGTATTGGGACGATTCGGAAACGGTGAGCCTTCCGGCAGCGCATCGGCGACCGTTTGGACGGCGGCGCGGGCCGCCTCAGGGGTCAGTTCGTCGAGCCGCTCGAACACCGCCACTGTGAAGTCACGGTCGAAGTCGATGTAGAGCCGGCTGTAGTTCGGGTTCATTGGACGCCAGTGCAGATCCACCTGTCCGCAGCCCTCTGTAAGCTGGTCGACCGCCTCCAAGAGCTCCGGAAATCGGTCTTCGAGCGCGTTCATCATGCGCATGTACCCTTGCATCTCGCCCTGCATCCCCGATACGCCCCTTAATCCCTCGGCGGCCTCCATCGACGCGTCGTGGAGCCATTCTTGCACAGCGTTGGTTCGGGTAATCTGGTCGCTGGCAGCCCGGAGAGACGTGGAGAGGTGAGGCGCAATCCGGGCCTTCCAATCTTCCTTCGAACGGGGAGACGTCATTGGGGCGGTACGCCGAGCAGGGACGAAACGCAACGAAGTGACGACGAAAAGATGGGGAACAAAAACGACCCATCTCCATGCAAAAAAGCTCAATACACTTGAAATCCCACCGGATTCATACTGTGCCCGACCGATCCACCACTTCGCGGCAGCCGAAGACAATGCCGCTGGATGAGCTTTCCGAACACCTCCAACTTTCGAAGCAAACGATCGTTCGTTGGACTGATCGGCACCTGATCGACGCGGATCTCTACTGGTCCCTGTCCGACTCGAACGAGGAGATCCGGATGATCGATCTCACGGATGAGACACTGGACTTTCTGGAGGACTTTGCCGCCGATTACCGGGACGATGTCGTGAGCCGGACGGAAGCGCGCCGCATCCTCAAGCAAATTGATCGGAAAAAGATCAAGAAGCTCATCCGGGCCGGGGATGTCGAAGACGTTGAGGTCGACGAGGAGACTCGAGTCGTGGTTGGCAGCCTTGAGGACTATCTCATGGAGCAGGAGCGCGAAGATGAGGAGGAGGACGAGCAGGATTAGCTCGTGGGTCCCGTTCCCGGTCCTGTCGGGCCGGAGGACGCACCGCCCGCCGCAAGCAGCTCTCGAAGCACGGGTCTCATCTGGTCCGTGGGAAAAAGCCCCAAGATTCGCTTGGTGATTTTACCGTTGGCATTAACGACGACTGTGGTTGGGAGCCCGCGGATTGGCCCGAATGCCGCTTCCACAGTGCCCTCCGAGTCAACTACGATCGGGTAGTCGATCGCCTGCTCCTCAACGTAGGGCTTCACCACCTCACGGCCCTTTCGGTCGAGGGCGACCCCGATGACGGTCAACCCCTTCGAGTTGAACTTGGAGTGGAGAGCCTTGAGGTCTGGAATTTCTTTGCGGCAGGGGCCGCACCAGGTGGCCCAAAAGTTGATGAGTAGCACCCGTCCCTCCTGCTGGGCGAGGCGGATCGATCGTCCATCTAGCGTCTTGAGTGTTAGGTCGGGGACTGGTTTGGGCGTCACGTCCTGCACCTGCTCGGCGCGGGCGCCGGCGCCCGGCGAAGGCGACGAGCGACTCGACGAGGACGAAGAGACGTTCTGATCATCGTTTCCCCCGCACGCGACCAGGAGAGCGATCAGTCCGAAAAGGCAGGCGGTAGCTGAGAGGCGACGCATGGGGAAGGGTTAGTGCGAGTGATCCACAGAGCGAACGGCCTCGAGCAGCGTGTCGGCGGTCACGTCGAAGTGCGACGTGTTGAACACCGGTTCCTGATCCTCGAGGAGAATGGCTTGAGGCGTCTCGTGGCGAATCTCGAGCACGTCGGCAATCTCGTCGGACAGGGCTCGACTTTCCTGAACGACGAGTTTGTAGACGGGAAGGTTTTCCTCCTCGGCCAACTGTTGCATTTCCTGATCGGCCTGCCCGCTCACCGGACACGCTGCGCTGTGCTTGAAGAGAAGCACAGGCTGGTCGGCGGAGCGCGAGAGGGCGTCCGACCAGTCCGTCTCGCTATCAAGGGTACGAAAGGGGGACGTTGACATCGGATTCACCGGAGTCCTGGAGAGAAGATCGCTCCTTTTCCGTACCGTAATCGAGACCCCGTGATACAGAACGGCGGTGAACAATCGGTCAAGACTGCTGAGCCCCCGAGAGGAGCGTTCCTGACTCCTGTGGGGCAGGCTCCCGGAGCTTCCATTCAACGCTTTTGCCCACGAACCACCGACGCACATGGCTACGCAGCACCAGGACGCAAGCGAGGTCCGCTGGTCCCTCGATGACTTGTACGACAGCACAGAAGCGCTACAGAATGATCTGTCCGACGCCGACAGGGCGGCGGACGAATTTGCCGAGCGGTATCGCGGGCGCATCGGCGAGCTCGGCGCCGAGGCGCTCGCCGAAGCGCTCAGCACCCTCGCCGGCATTCAGGAGCGCCTTGGCCGGGCCCGCGCCTACGCCCATCTGCACTGGTCAACCGACACGAACGATGCGGAACGCGGGGCTCTCCTCCAGTCGGTGCGGGAAACCGTGGAGCGCATCCAGCAGAAGCTCGTGTTCGTCGAGACCGAATGGACAGCCCTCGACGACGAGCGGGCCGAGGCGCTTCTGGCCCACGACGCCCTCGATGAGTACCAGCACTACTTAGAGACCGAATTCCTGCGCAAGGATCACATCCTCAGCGAGGAAGAAGAAAAGGTGCTCTCGGAAAAGAGCATCACCGGAAAAGACGCCTGGACGCGATTCTTCGACGAAACGCTGGGGGCAGCCCGGTTCGAACTCAACGGAGAGGAGCTGACCCAAGAGGAGATCCTGTCGAAGCTCTACGAGCCGAACCGCAGGCTCCGGCGAACCGCAGCGCTCGCGTTTACCGACGGGCTGAAGGAGCGCAAGCGAGCGTTGACGTTCGTCTTCAACACGCTCCTCGCGGACAAAGCTTCGACCGATCGGCTGCGCGGTTACGACCACTGGCTCGAGAGCCGAAATCTCTCCAACGAGGTCGACGACGCCACGGTCGAAACCCTCATCGACGCCGTGACCGGGCGGTACGACCTGGTGGCCCGCTTCTATCGGCTCAAAAAGCAACTGCTGGGGCTCGACGAGCTCTACGACTACGACCGCTACGCCCCCGTTCGCGAGGCCGACACGGAGTACGAGTGGCACGAGGCTCGGGCCCTCGTGCTACACGCCTACGAGGACTTCCATCCCGACATGGCGCAGGCTGCACGTCGATTCTTCGATGATGAGTGGATCGATGCGGCCCTGGCGCCGGGCAAGCGGAGCGGCGCCTTCAGCCACGGCGTGGTGCCGAGCGCTCATCCCTACGTTCTCCTCAACTACACAGGGAAGGCCCGCGACGTGCAGACCCTCGCCCACGAGCTCGGGCACGGGGTGCATCAGTCCCTCGCCCGCGAACAGAACATTTTCCACCACGGCACGCCCCTCACGACCGCCGAGATGGCGTCGGTGTTCGGAGAGATGCTGGTCTTCCAGCGCCTCATGGAGCAGGAAGACGACCCGTCCAACCGGCTTGCCATGCTGGTAGCGAAGATCGACGACACCCTTGCCACGGTCTTCCGGCAGGTGGCGATGAACCGGTTCGAGCACCGCATTCACACCGCCCGACGCGAGCACGGCGAGCTTACCCCCGACCGCTTCGCTGAGCATTGGATGGCGACCCAGGAGGCCATGTTCGACGGGAGCGTCACGCTTGGCGACCACTACCGACACTGGTGGAGCTACATCCCGCATTTTCTGCACACGCCAGGGTACGTGTACGCCTATGCCTTCGGGGAGCTACTCGTCCTGGCCCTGCATGCGCGCTACGAGGAGGCCGACGCCGGATTCGCGGACCAGTACCTCGATCTCCTCCGCGCCGGAGGAGCCGACTGGCCCCATGTCCTCGTCGGGCAGATGGGCGTGGACCTGACGGACGACGACTTCTGGCAGAAGGGGCTCTCCCAGATCGAGACGCTCATCGAGCAGGCCGAAGCCCTCGCCGGACAGACGCCCGATCGTGTCCCTCGGGGCGACGGGGCACCCCGTCGTTCTTGATGCTCCGCATCGGTGCCGGCCCGTCGCGAGGTCGTGGCGGTCGGTCACGGCCCCGCTACCTGCTTGAGCCCGAGGTCCCCGCAACGGGCGGAGAGCCCATGTCCCTGCACGGCGGCTGATGCCACAGGGGGGGAGGGAAGAGGCCAGCTACCCGGGCCGTCGCTGAAGCCGCTGCGAAAGAGGCCAAGGCAAGTCCCCAGCAACACATCCGTGGGAGCATGCCCCACAGATGGATCCAAGATGAGACCCATGAAGCGTAGGGACCTTTCTGGGATGGACATTACGAACGGCAGGAGGTACATTCCCCCTGGCCTCTTCGCCAAGGCTACGTACTGATCCTTGCGCCCTCCTCCCTAACAACCGAGCCTCTCGGCCTATGCTCTCGATTAACGACGTGCTCGTTGCCCGTGACTACTCGTCGGTCTCGGACCGCACCCTCCGCTACGCCCTTGACTTAGCGGCCCGAACGGACGCTCAACTCCACGTCCTACACGCTGAAGTCTTGCACGAGGCGCCCCACAGAGACGAAGACCGTCCCTCCCCCGGGGAAAACCTGGACTCCTTTCGAAGAGAGCTGAAGGAGAAAGGCGACGTCTCGGCCGAGGCCCTCGACGCGGTGTCGGTGGAGGAAGTGGTACGGCGGGACGTATCCCCCGGCCCCGCCATCCTGAACTATGCCGCCGAGGCGGGGATCGACCTCCTTGCACTCGGCACGCACGGTCGTCGCGGGCCGAGTCGCATCCTGCTTGGAAGCGTCGCTGAGGAGGTGGTTCGTCAGGCGAAACAGCCGGTGCTTACAGTTCGAGGAGAAGACAGCGCCTCCTCAGCCCCGGACACCATCGACCGGATTCTCGTCCCCGTCGACTTTTCCGACTACTCCCGAGATGCGCTGCGACACGCAGAGGAATGGGCGGCCCTCTACGGGGCCTCCCTCGACGTGCTCCACGTCGTTGCCGAGGACCTCCATCCGGCGTTCTACGTGGGAGGCGTACAGTCGGTCTACGACGTCGAGCCGAACATCGAGCAGAAGGTTTTGGACAAGCTGGACGCCTTTGTCGGGGAGACGAACGGCCGGGCCACCGAGGTGCGGACGCACGTGCGGGTGGGGAATGGAGCCCCGTCGAGCATCGCGGAATTCGTCGAGGATCAGGCAATCGACCTCGTGTCGATGTCAACCCACGGCCGCACGGGCCTCGATCGCTTCCTCCTGGGAAGCGTCGCCGAGAAGGTGGTCCGGCACGTTCAGTGCCCTGTCCTGACCGTCAAGGCATTTGGGAAATCCATTGTGTCCGCCGAGGCCGGCACCTGAGTGAAGATCGGCGGCCGGAGACATCGTCGCGCACGTCGCCGAGCGCGTCCTCCCGCAGAATTCTGAGAACGGCCTGTGCTACAGTGCAAAGTATGTGCAGTGCCCTCGAAATAAGCTTCGTATCAGAAACACGCCCACTTCGTCGCTCTGAGCTTGACTCAGAGCCCATCTGACGATCGCCGAGCCCTCCCCGTCTGGCTGGATGGGCTCCAGAGCACGTCTGGAGCGACGAAGGTAACCATTTCTGGCGGATGGAAGCGGGCACACATGACTTTTACATATAGCACAACGCGTCCTGAGATTGTCTGCGGGGGTGCCGCACCGCTTGCATCGGATCACGAGCCCTCGGGCTCTCGGAACCGAGCCGTTTCGGCCTTGGCGTACAGTGAGCACACGAGCTGTCTCATCACTACCAGGGGCGCCCTCGATTCACCTGTACCGACATGTCGGATTCTCCAACCCAGAACGGCCTCATTCTCATGTGGAGTAGTGGGAAGGATGCAACCCTTGCCCTCGACGTGCTCCACAGCCAGTCGCCTCGCCGGATCGATGCGTTGCTGACGACCATCGTCGAAGGAAAAGAGACGGTGACGATGCACGGCACGCCCCTTCAACTTGTGCGGCGGCAGGCCGAGGCCCTCGGAATTCCCCTGCACATCATGCGGGTTCCGCCCCGTCCCCCGAATGATGTCTACGAGGCCCGGCTCGACAGCGCGCTGGCCCCACTGTTGGAAGAAGGACTTACCACTGTGGTCGCAGGGGATCTCTTCCTCGAAGACGTGCGGGCGTACCGCCAGCAGGCCATCGAGTCGAGCGGGGCAGAGGCCCTTTTTCCGCTCTGGCAGCGCGACACTTCGTGGTTGGCCCGTCGGTTTCTGGAGCGAGGATACCGGGCCGTCGTTGCGGCCGTAGACACGACCCAGCTCGATCCTGCATTCGTGGGGCGACGGTACGACGAGTCGTTCCTCCGCGACCTGCCCGGCGGCGTGGACCCGTGTGGAGAGCACGGCGCCTTCCACACCGTCGTGACCGACGGGCCCCCGTTCCAGGCCCCCATTCCCGTGTCTGTTCGTGCCGACCAGGAAGACGCTGAGCGGGAGGGAAGCCGCATGCGGACCGCTCGGCTCGTTCTTGAGACCAGCTCGTCGGGTGAGCCGTGAAGAGCGATGCAGCTGGAGGAGCAATAAAAAAGCCCTCCGCCCAGAGGACGGAGGGCAAGGAAAGAAAAGAATCCGGTGCCCTATTCTTCATCGGTCGCGGCGGAGGCCTGCCCTCCAGGACCGTCCCCGTCGGTGGACGCACCTCCTGCAAGATCAGCGGGCGTGCCCGCTTCGCCGTTCGCGGGTTCGGCATCGGCGGTTCCGTTGGTGGCCTTGTCCGCCTCAGCCGCCGGGTCCTCAGTCGGGGCCTCTCCCTTCTCGACCTCAAAGGAGAGCTCCTCCGACTCCCCATCGTGGGTAATGAGGACCGTGTCGCCCTCCGTAATTCGGTCGTGTAGGATCTCCTCGGCCATCGGGTCCTCCACGTATTTCTGGAGGGCACGGCGGAGCGGTCGCGCGCCGTACTTCTTGTCAAAGCCCTTGTCAGTGAGGAACTCCTTCGCCTGTTCGTCGAACTCAAGCTCGAGCCCAAGCTCCTCCGCCCGGTCGAAGAGGTCCTCCGACATGATGTCGATGATGTCGAAGATGTTGTCCTTGTTGAGCGGATTGAAGACGATCACGTCATCGATCCGGTTTAGGAACTCCGGATTGAAGACGTTCTTGAGGGCGTCCTCCACGGTCGACTTCATGGAGGAATAGTCGATGTCGTCCTGATCTCCACCAGCCTGACTGAAGCCGATTCCCTGGCCGAACGACTTGATATCGTCCGTGCCGATGTTTGACGTCATGATAAGGATCGTATTCCGGAAGTCGACCCGACGGCCCATGCCGTCAGTCAGGATGCCATCGTCCAGCACCTGAAGCAGGATGTTGAAGACATCCGGGTGCGCCTTCTCGATCTCGTCGAGAAGGATCACCGAGTACGGCTTGCGGCGAACCTTCTCGGTCAGCTGGCCGCCCTCTTCGTGGCCCACGTATCCGGGCGGGGCCCCCACGAGTCGGCTCACAGAGAACTTCTCCATGTACTCGCTCATGTCGATCCGAATGAGCGACTCCTGCGACTCGAAGAGGTATTCGGTCAGGACCTTAGCGAGCTCTGTCTTGCCCACGCCGGTCGGACCGAGGAAGATGAAGGACCCAATCGGCTTCTCGGGATCCTTGAGGCCGGCCCGGGTGCGGCGAATGGCCTTCGAGAGCTTCTCGATGGCCTCGTCCTGGCCAACAACCCGCTCCTTGAGCGACTCCTCCATCTTGAGGAGCTTCTGCTGCTCCGGCTCGCTGATCTTGTCGACCGGAATGCCGGTCATCATGGCCACCACCTCCGCGATCTCCTCAGAGGTTACATCGTGGATCTCGGTCTCGGCCTCCTCGCGCCAGTTCTTCTTGGCCTGCTCAAGTTCCTCCTGGAGCGTCTTCTCCTTGTCGCGAAGGCGCGCCGCTTCCTCAAAGCGCTGGCTCTTGACTACATCGTTCTTCTCCTCCTGAACCTCCTCGATCTTCTCCTCAAGCTCCAGGATTTCGGGGGGCACCTTGATGTTGGAGAGGTGCACGCGAGCGCCAGCCTCGTCCATCACGTCGATCGCCTTGTCCGGCAGGAACCGGTCGGTGATGTACCGGTCGCTAAGCTGCACCGCCAGCTCGACCGCTTCCTCCGAGTACCGGACGTTGTGATGGTCCTCGTAGTACGGCTTGATATTGGAGAGGATGTTGATCGTCTCCTCCGGCGTCGACGGGTCGACGATGATCTTCTGGAAGCGACGGTCGAGCGCACCGTCCTTCTCAATGTTCTGCCGGTACTCGTCGAGCGTGGTGGCCCCGATGCACTGGAGATCGCCGCGGGCCAGTGCCGGCTTGAACATGTTCGACGCGTCGAGGCTTCCGGAGGCGCCGCCCGCCCCGACGATGGTGTGGATCTCGTCGATGAAGAGAATCACCTCGTCGTTGTCCTCCAGCTCCTTCATCACGGCCTTCATTCGCTCCTCGAATTGGCCGCGATACTTCGTGCCGGCCACCAGGGAGGCAAGATCGAGCGTGACGATGCGCTTGTCGTAGAGCACGCGGCTCACCTTCCGCTCCACGATGCGCGCGGCCAGTCCCTCCGCGATGGCAGTCTTCCCGACGCCCGGTTCACCAATCAGGACCGGGTTGTTCTTCTTGCGTCGGCTCAGGACCTGAGCGACACGCTTGATCTCTTCCTCACGTCCAATGATAGGATCGAGTTCATCCTCCTCCGCCAGCTCGGTGAGATCCCGGCCAAAGTTGTCCAGCACCGGCGTATTGCTTTTCTCCGACTCGCTGCTCTCTTGTCCGTAGCCGGACGAGAGCCGACCGCCGGATCCGCTGCTGCCACTGGAGGAGGATGCCTTACCACTGATAATGGAGTCTAGCTCGTTTCTCACGGCGTCGTACGTTATTGAAAATCCTTGTTGGAGAATCTGCGCAGCGATGTTCTCGTCGTCCCGAAGCAGGCTCAGCAGGAGGTGCTCCGTTCCGATGACGTCGCTCTTATAGAGCTTCGCTTCCAAGTAGGTGATTTTCAGCACCTTCTCGGCCTGCTTGGTCAGGGGAATGTTCCCGACCGAGGTCGAACTGCTGGTGCTTCGGACCGTGTCCTCCACGGCTTCCTTGAGCTCCAGCAGGTCACACCCGAGATTACGGAGGATCTTGACGGCGATCCCCTCGCCTTCCCGAATGAGGCCAAGCAGAAGGTGCTCCGTCCCTATGTAATCGTGACCGAGACGAACGGCCTCCTCACGGCTGTAGGAGATTACGTCTCGGACGCGGTTCGAGAAATTACCTTCCATACCAAGTGGATTGAACGATAAAAGAGCGCCAGATCGGCGCCTGAAAGGCAAAGATCGATGGGGGAAGTGGAGGCTTCCACATCCCTGCATGAAGCACTCGCGATAGTCCCTAACCGTGCATTCGAGGGCTCTGTTCCCCCGCTCGGCACATCAGCATTTGTGGCGCCCAACTATGCAGAAGAGTTACAATCTGACCGAGAAGCAGGGTGCCGAACGGTCGTGCTCGTTCCGGTTCGCACAGAGGGCGGAGGCCGTGCATTGGGGGACGCGGCCTTGCGTCGAGCTGGAGGGACTAAGCAGCGAAGCTGGCCCCGCAGCCGCACGTCTCTGTGGCGTTCGGATTTTCGAACGTAAAGCCTCGTGCGTTGAGGCCATCGTGGTAGTTGATGGTGGTCCCCATCAGATAAAGCCCGTGCCGTTTGTCCATGTAGACAGTAATTCCGTCGACCTCGAAGACTTGGTCCTTCTCGCGCTCCTTGTCGAAGCCGAGCACGTAACTCATTCCGGAGCAGCCTCCCCCCTTCACCCCAACGCGGAGACCGTATCCCTCCGGAATGTTCTTCTTACGAATGATTTTCCGGATCTCCCGCGCAGCATTGGGACTGATCTGGACGGGAGCGTCCTGAGTGTCGGGGTCCGAAGCGGTCGCGGTATCGGGCATGGGACGGTCGAATTGGTGCAAGCACAACTGACGGTGCGACACGTCCCTAACGACGGAGCAAAAATCCCTGTTCCGTTCAGGAAGTGGAGGTTCGGGGGAGAGAAGGGTGAGTATGGCACTCCGACACTCCCGAACTCGGCGCTCCGGCGCATCGGCGCGGCGTGGATTAGTCAAGTGGCCGGGCCAAAACCACCGTCTCCTTAAGTTGTGTAGTAGTTCCCCCATCGGCCCGGACGGCTTCGAGGAGGACCACATAAATCCCCACGCGGACCCGGTCTCCCGCGTCGTCCCGACCGTTCCAGACGAGCTCGCCGGTACGGCCCGCGAGCCGGGCCTCCTCCAGGGTGCGCACCTTCCGGCCCCGAGCGTCATAGATGCGCACCCGAACCAGGTTGGGGACCTCGGTTAGGGTAAATCGGATCCGAGTGGCGCCGTCTCGCTCGATGGAAAATGGGCTTGGGGCGACGCGAAGGCCAGGCGCGCTGGGGGCATCGTCTGGTGGGGACAGCGACACCGCGTTGGGCGCCCCGGGCGTGCCGCCGGCCGCCGCAGTGCTGCTCGTCCAGTTGTCGGGAGCATTCGCGTCGGCCGTGGGACTGATGCGTTCCAGCGCCGTGCCCTTCCGATCGGCGAGGCCGGATGCATGCCAGTCTGGACTGTACGCCACCTCCTCCATAATCGCACCGTCGGCGCGGTGCACCCGGATGAGATCGCCGTCGTTGCGGAGTCCCAACTGCGCAGCATCAACCGGAAGGTAGGCCACCGAGTCCGGCACGAGAGGCGCTTCTGGAAACGCGGCGGCCAGTTGGGAGCGCTGCACTGCTGTCGCCCCCTCCGGGGCCGCCGCTACGACCCCGTACGATCCCGGAAGCACGGCGCGTCGTCGTCCGGCACGAGTGGTGTCGGCCCGGCCGGTCTCGGTGGGGCGATCGGTGAGGAAAAGTCCGTTCAGCGTGAGGGGACGATCGGCGAGATTGTACAGCTCGACGTACTCGACCTGATTGGGCTGGTCGTCGAAGTCGTCGGCCCGAGGCGCGTATAGAACCTCGGTGACGACGAGCCCCTCCGGGAACGGGCGGTACGCAAAGGGAAGCGCGGCCTGCTCGCGCCGGTTGCCCACCAGGTCGCGGATGTCGCGCACCTGCAGGGTGGTCGCCGTCGGCGGCTCAGAGAGGGTGAGGCGGACGGTCCGGGGCGCCGTTCGGGCTGCGGTGGTGACGGACACGGTCCCGAGACGGAAGGCAGCGGGGCGCACACTGCCGGCCTGAACCGGTTCATCGAACACCACCTCGGCGCGGGTCTCGCCTACCTGCTCGGCGAACACCGGGGACGGCGGTGTCGTGTCGGGGGCGTACTGACTGTTCTGGGCCCCGGGCGTCGCGCCCTCGGGGGCCGTTGAGGAGGCAAAGTTCGACGGGACGTCGGAGGGGCCGCGGGGATCGATCCGTTCGAGCGATCGGCCGTCTCTTCCGCCCCAGGAGGGACGGTAGGGCACTTCGTCGAGTGTGGTCGTGGAGGGGCCGTGACGCAAGACAACAGTATCGCCTCCGTTGTTGAGGGCATCCCAACCGGCCGGGGTCCGGAAGGAAATGGACGGAAACTGGGTCGAGAAGGCGGCTGAGTCCCGCACAAGCACGGCGTATTCGTCCGGTTTGAGCGCCGTAAGTGGGGGCGCCACCGGGTCGAAGTCCCGATCCGCGTCGGCGTACTGGAGGGCTCCCAAGTCGATGGTCTTGTCCGATCGGTTGTATAGCTCTACGAACTCGTTCGACGCCGTAGCAGGGGCGTACCGGATTTCGTTGATGACCACATCGCCGGCAGCAGGAGGCTCCGCCACGAAGAAGGAGAACGACGCTCGACCCTCCTCAAGCACATTCCCCCGCCGGTCCGCCACGCCGGACGCGACCAGCGTGTAGTCCCCCGTCGAGAGCGAATCTGACAGTGCGCAGCGCACACGACGAGGGGCCGAGGAGGAGTGCTGCGCGCTGACCACAGAAGGAGCCGCGGCCGGCTCCAGCCGAAACGCAGTGGCGGAGACGGTCGACGGCTCAAGTGGCTCCGAGAACACCGCCGTGATGGAGTCGCCGTCCGGGGAGGGCGTCGCTGCCTTGAGGGCTGGGGGCGTCTCGTCGGGATCGTAGACGCTGTTCTGAGCCCCTGGGGTGGCCCCTGCGTCGGCCTCGGACGAGGCGAAGTTGCGAGCGCTGTTCGAGGGCCCGGCCGGATCGATCCGCTCCAGCGATCGGCCGTCGCTCCCCCCCCATCCCGGATCGTACGCCACCGAATCGAGCGACGTGCCCGTAGAAGAATGACGGAGGTACACCGTGTCGCCCCCGTTGTTGAGAGACTCCCAATCGTCGAGAACGAAGACCGACACGTCTGGGTACGCCTCCCGGAATGCCTCCGCATCCCGCACCAGTACGGCGTAAGCCCCAGGGGCGAGGGTCGTGTCCGCCGACGTGACGACCGTAAAGTCGCGGTTCGCGTCCGCGAGGGCCAGCTGACTGAGGTCGACGGCCGTATCGGCTCGGTTGTAAAGCTCTACAAATTCGTTCGTCGAGGGAGTCGGGGCGTACATGATCTCATTGATAACCACGTCGCCCGACGTGGCCTGTCCGACGGCAAGACGAGTCAGGAAGGCAACCAGGAGGAGGCCGAGGGCAAGCCGACGCATGGGAGGAACGAGAACCGGGCCCGGAGAAGGAACGGAAATGAAAGCGCTCCGGAGAGAAACGGGTAAAAAATGTAAAGACCCAGGAAAGCCGCGTCAAGTGCGACGGCGGCCTCCCGGCCCGGTTTCCAAAAACTCCGCGCCCTCAGTGCCGTCGTTCCGAAGAGTCCTCCGAACTGGAGGCCCGCTGTTGGCCGTCGCTCCTCCCATTGTCGGCAGTTGCGAGGTCCGGTGGGGCCGACGCGACGGCCTCGGTGAGGCCCTGCTCAAGGTGGTTGATGAGGACGCGAGCCATGAGCCGGGCCGTGGGGGCGAGGGGCGTCTCGTCGAGGTCGAACCGGTGGTGGTGGAGGGGATAGCTCGTCTCCGGCCCCGAGGCCGTGCCGACGCGGATGAAGGCCCCGGGCACGTGCTGCAGGTAGTGGGCGAAATCCTCCCCCCCCATGCTCGACTGCGGAATTTCGTGGATGGCTTGGTCGCCGAAGATTTCCCGAATTGTATCCGCAACGTTCCGGAGGGCCGTCTTGTCGTTGATCACCGGCGGGGATCCGTCCTCGAAATCGAGCTCGACGTGGACGGAGTGGACCTCCTTGAGACGTTGGGTAGCCCTGCGCATGTGGGCGCGAATCGTCTCCCGGTCCTCGGAGGACACCGTGCGCAGCGTACCGCCGAAGGCCGCTTGCTCAGGAATGACGTTGTGGGCGTCGCTGCCCTCAAGCATCGTAACGGTGAGGATGCTCGGATTTCGCGGGTCGGTTACCCGATCCGTCAGTTGATAGAACTGGTTCATGAGCTGGGAGGCGACCCACACCGTGTCGGTGCCTTCGTGCGGCCGCGCCGAGTGCCCGGTGCCTTCCTGTCGAATCTTGACCTCGAACCGATCGGACGCCGCCGTCACGGGGCCTTCGATGAGCCCGTACTTCCCAACGTCTAGCTTGGGGTCGACATGGACGCCGTACACCCCGTTCAACCCCTCAAGAACGCCGGCCCGAATCATAAGGGGGGCCCCGCTGGGGAGGCCTTCCTCGTTCGGCTGGAAGAAGACCCGCACGCGGCCATCGATGGCCGAGCGGTTCGCGTCGAGGGCTAGAGCTACGCCAACAGCGATGGCCGTGTGGGCGTCGTGGCCACAGAGATGAGCCACGTTGGGGATCTGGGAGCGGTAGGGAACGCGCTTCTGGTCCTGCGTGGGCAGAGCGTCGATGTCGGCCCGGTAGCCAACGGCGCTCCCCGTGCCGTCGCCCTCGATATCCACGTAAAGCCCCGTTCCGGCGATGGGGCCGTGCACGTCCAGCCCATATCCCTCAAGGGTCCGCCGGATAAACCGAGAGGTATCGTGTTCGTCCATCCCCACCTCGGGGTGCTTGTGGAGATGACGACGCACACCGATGAGTACCTGCGCGAGGGATTGCTCCTCGCCCACAATGTCGGCGATGGGATCGGGAAGGAGGTCAGGATCGTTCGGGGAGACAGTGGAGAGCATTCGGGTCAGTTCAACTCGTGTGAGGTAGCATCCATGCCAGCAGTGATATCATCGGACACTTTATTGTATGGACTCAGCGCCGTATAGATTCGCTCCGAAGAGGCATGGGGACACACGGGACTGGGGGTCAGGTGAGCCCGAAGCGCTTGCGCAAGGTCCATTCGCCCGCCAGGAGAAGAAGAATGATGACCATAAAGAGCGACGTCCGCCAAAGCTCCGCCTCGGAGGTCTTCTCAACGACTTCCGAGGAGAAGGACGCAGCACTCGCCAGGTCCTGCGGCAACTGCTGGACAGTCTGCCGCGTGTACGTCGCGCCCCCGGAGCGGGTGGCGATCTGCTGCATCAACACGGCGTCGGCCCGCGTGGACTGGTACTCGAGCCGCAGCCGCCCGACGGAGAAGCGTCCCTGGTCGGTGCCGAGCTTGGTGTCTCCCAGGCGCGCCGTGGCCTGGAAGCGGTAGGTGCCCTGTGGCAGGGTGCCCACCGCAAGCCGGTATCGGCCCTCGCCGGTGGGCTCCATCGTGTAGGGATAGTCCGTCCCCGCGGAGTCAGTCACGGTTACCTCCACGGTGGCGTCCGGGACCGGACGCATGCTCCCATCGTACACCTGGCCTGTGAACTTGACGGGCTGCCCGCCCTCGAAGGAGGAAGCAACCGGCTGCACCCGGACGGGCTGATCGCTGCCCTGAGTCCCCACCCAGCGGAGTAGATTGGAGGCAAGCCCCGGCCACAGGGGCGCTGCTGAGCTCAGTTCTGAGGGTAGAAGGGTCCACCGCCACAATCCAGTCCCCAAAAACACGGCGGTGCGGAGGTTGGCGCGGTCGCGGAGAACGAGGAGAGGGGGCGCCGAGGAGGCCGACGGCAGTGAGGCGGTGGCCAGCACCTGCGCGTCGGGGGTCGGGGTCCAGTCCGCCTGGCTCACCCGGACGGGGGGGAGGCGCTCGAACTGAGACACATCGGCCTCCTCTATCCGAAAGACTGGATGCTGCTGCTCGTCGTCCACAGGGCTAAATCGAGCCTTGGTGAAGGCCGTGTTCGTGGCGTTGGTCGTCGCGGGCAGCACCGCGTCGAACTGCTTGCGCCAGGCGGAGAGGTCTGTCTGAGGACTGAGAAAGAACAGAGCGGGGGTTCCCTCCTCAATCAGGCCAGCAATCCGCTGGACGGGCGCCTCGGGGACTGGGGCACTCGGGAACCCCGCACACACTACCACGTCGATGTCGGACAGGTCCTCCGGCAGGGGGCCTCCGTAGAACGATCCGTCCTGCTTGGGGATGCGGGCGATCACTTCCGTGTCTGCGCTGGACTCGTAGACGCGTCGGATCGCTGTGAGGCTGGGAGAGGGGGCAGCCCCGAGCAGAAGAACGCGCCGCTTGTCCTCCAACACGCGCAGAGACACGGACCGCGCATTGTTGCGCGTCGTCACCTCTCCGGGCAACTCGGTCGCCCGCACGGTAAGCCGTTGGAAGCCCGATTCGTCGGGCCGAAACGTCAGGTCCACGGGCGTCTCGGTTCGCCCCTCCGGCAATTGCACCTCGGTCTGGTCCAGGACCGTGCCGTTCCGCTCCAGGGTAACGGCAACGGTCTCGCCGCCGCCTTCCTCCGCCGCGAGAGTGGCGCGGACCGGGACGGCCGAGTCGAGATAGGCCTGCTCGTTTGTCGTCACGCGCTGGACGCGGAGATCCCGGCGTCGGGTGGTGTCCCCAACGGCCACGGTGTGGATCGGCACTGGCGAACGATCGGCAACGCGCAGGGGATTGCGTCCGGTGTTGTACTGGCCGTCGGAGACAAGGACAATGCCCTGCAGGTTTTGGCCCTGCAGCGTCTCCCGGACCGACCGAAGTGCTCCCGCTACGTCGGTCTGGGCCCCGTCAAGTTGTATGGAGTCGGCCGACGGTGTGGAGAAGGATCGGAGGGTGCGATCGAACGCAAAGAACCGAGTGTTGCCGGAGATCCCCTCCGCGTCCAGCGTCTTCAGCACGGGCCGGAGAGAATCCCGCACCGCCGTCTCAGTCAGGGCGTCGCCCTGGCTGAGCGTCAGGCGCAGGCTCTGGCTGTCGTCCACCAGCACGGCCAGCAGGGGCGGGCGCTCGGACTGCCGTACCTGCTGGAGGACCGGCTCGAACAGCAGAAAGCAGATGAGAGCAAGCGCCCCGAACCGGAGTCCGCCGAGGAGGCTCCGCCAGCCCGTGCCCAAAGGCGGAGTCGTGGATCGGTAACTCCAGTATGTGAGGCCGCCTGCGACCCCCAGAGAGAGAAGAAGCAACCAGGGACTATAGCCGAACGAGAACACCATACAGCAAAAAAAGGAGGGAGAGACCGAACAGCCGGTGGGGCACCGAAATCCTTGAACCCAAACGCGCCGGGGGGAGGTTTCGGAAGAGACGGATTCCGCAACAACGCGTCACAGGTCCGGCTGGCAGAGGATGAACCTCGGTCGGCTGCGTTCGGGAAGAGCCAACGAGAGGCGCCGGCGCTCGGAGATCGAACACAGGTGCGGCAGCGGGACGCACAGAGGAGGCTCAATTGGGGAGAGACACCGTTCCAGACCGGCGGTGCCCTGCGTTGGTCCGGACCTGGTAGCGGTAGATGCCGGGCGGCAGAGAGCCAACGCTTAGGGTGAGGCGATTCGGACCGGGGTGGGCGTAGCGCTCAACGTGCCGCACCCGACGACCGCGAGGGGTATGCAGGGAAAGTCGCAGCGTGGCGGTTCGGACGGGAGCCGAGACCGGAACGGTCAGTGTCGTCTCGGCCTCGTGGTACGGCGCAGAGACCTGCAGGCTGTCAGGCGGGTCTGCACGCGCGTTCCACTCAGCGGTCCGAATGGCGGCGTTGGCGTTCACGATGCCCCAGCCCCGGGTAGTGTCGGGATGCTCAGCCTGCGAGGCCGTCTGCCGAAGCAACCGGCGGATCTGCATAGGGGAGAGGGACGGGTTCACCTGAAGCATCTGTGCCACGATTCCAGAAACCTGCGGGCTGGCGAACGAGGTACCGCCGACCCGGGCGTACCGGGATCTCGCTTGGGCTACCGGTCCGGTGCGCGCCTGTGCATTCCGGGATGCCTCCCAGGCGGCTGGCACACCGCGCCCCTGCACGACTACGTCTGGCTTGCGGCGGCCGTCGGCCGTGGGGCCGCGGGAGCTGAAGGACGCGAGTGACGAGTCGGGACGCACGGCCCCCACCGTGATGGCCGAGTCGGCGTCGGCCGGCGTGTTCACGTAGAACCAGCACGAGTCCGGGGCGGCACAGCCACTGTTTCCTGCGCTCACCACCACCGTCACTCCGAGCTGGGCCGCCCGGTCCACGGCGCGGGTCGTGATCGCCGTGTCCCCGTCCAAATCCGCAGGACTGTAGCTCCGCTGGCCCTCATCGAACCGGGTATACCCAATCGACACGTTCACCACGTCCGCCCCACGGCGGTAGAGCCATTCTAAGCCCGCCACGAAGTTGTCCTCCTCTACGTTCCGCTCATACTGCGTGTACTCGGTGGTTGCCCCCAGCACAGTCGCACCATAGGCAGGCCCGACAAGCAACCCCGGCGTGTACCCTACGGCCACGGAGGCAACGCCCGTCCCGTGGGTCCCAGACTGGCGGTTCTCCGTGAACGTGCGAAGGGCCGCCAGTCGCCCCTCCGCCCGCAGCGTAGAAAAGGCTGGATGCCGCAGGCCCCCGAAGTGCGCGTCCAGAAAGCCCACGCGTACCCCATGGCCATCGAGGCCACGTCGGAGGGGGGCCAGGGCATTGATATGAGACAGTGGGCCCCGGGAAGCCCCGGGCTGGAGCAGAGGCGCAGAAGCCCCCTCAAGCATGTCCGGAGACCCCTGCTGGACCGAGGGCCCGCCCGAATGGAGGGACGGAGAGGCGCTCTCGAGCGAAGCCACGGGCCGGAGGTCGCGGACGAAGGGGAGCGCCGCGACGGCGTTGTAAGCTGAAGGCGAAAGCCTCGCGCTCACGGCGTGCAACCACCGGCTCCGCACCAATGGACGGATGCCGCGCTCCCGAAGTCGGCGCAGGTAGGAGCGAGCCACTGGACGCGTCCAGCGCGCCTCGGGGGCAGCAGCCGAGGTTCCTGGGCGCGAGTCCAGGAAGAGCCAGTACTTCTCCACCCCCGCACTGGAATCGGCGGGCGGAGGGTTGGCGGAGGCTTGGGCTACGCCCATCATCCCCCCCAGGAGAATTAGAAGGAGGACCTTCGCTCCAGAACCAGAACAGCAACGGCGATCACACATGCGGTAGGACGAGATACGTCATGTACCCGATGAACGCCGTAAGCATGAGCCCTCCTTTCCATCGGGAAATGCGGTAGGTCGTCCAGGTAAGAGGCAGGAGGAGCACGCAGAATCCAAGCATGACCGGAAAATGAATCGCGAGCGTGTTGGGGGCCACCGGAATGGGATCGGCGATGGATAGGGTGCCGACGACAAAGAGAACGTTTAGGATGTTGCTTCCCATTACGTTCCCGACCGACAGGTCGGATTCGTTCCGAAGAGCCCCTACCATTGACGCTGCAAGTTCCGGGAGGCTGGTGCCCACCGCTACGATCGTGAGTCCGATCACGACGCGCTCAACACCCATGATTTTGGCGATGGACACGGCGTTGACGACCATCAGGCGGGCACCCAGGGCGAGTCCGGCGATCCCACCGATCAGATACACCCCCTTCATCATTCCAGACATTGTCGGATCGGCGGTTTGCAGGTCCTCCTCTACATCCTCGAGGATGGCGGATTGCGTAGTCCGGCGCGCGTCATAGAACACGTAGGCCGCTAGGCCTGCCAGTACAAGGACCATGAGGACCCCGTCGCCGCTGCTGACAATACCGTCCAGGGCAACTATGTAGAATAGGGCCATCGTCCCTAGCATCGCCGGATATTCGCGTCTCAAGATGGCCGGGGTAACCACCATCGGGAGGGCCAGCGCAGACGTACCCAGGATGAGGGCCACGTTGGAGATGTTGGACCCGATGATGTTGCCGATCGCCAGGGACGACGCCTCTTCGAAGAGCGCGAAGAAGTTGACCAGGAACTCCGGCATGGAGGTTCCAAGGGCAACGACGGTAAGTCCCACCACAACGGGACGAATACCGTACTGCAGAGCAATGCTCGACGCTCCCTGTACCAATCCCTCGGCCCCGAGATACAGCACTAGGAGCCCGACGAAGAAGAGAAGAACGTGGAGGACCATGCGGGAGAGCGCGCGTCAGTCGCCAACCGGAGAGTGTGGAGGGGGGCCCTGCGCTCGTAGGAGCAGGCTGGGACACCGCTGCTATTCGTCGAGCAGTGCCTGCCCGCGGAACGACCCTGGCAGCAACGCCGATACAGTGGCGCGCTCAGGGGAAGCACTATGCCGATCCATCCAAAGCGTCGTGTCAGGGGCGAGTTCCACCAGGAGCTGCCGACAAGCGCCACAGGGGGTCCCGTCCGGGTCCTCAGAGCAAGTGAGGAAGAGGTGATGGGGGGCCGGAAGGGCGTACGACTGCACGGTTCCCAGGGCGTTGCGCTCAGCGCAGAGGATGCGGGCCCAGTCCGGGTGCTCCACGTTGACGCCCGGCACGAGACGGCCGTCGTCGCATTCGAGGACGGCGCCCACGGCATACTCGGAGGCTGGGACGTAGGCCCGTTGGGCCATACGCCGCGCCGCGTCAATCCCGTCCGATGGATCGTCGAGAGTCGCCCCGAGAACCGGCGAGAGCAGACTGTCCAGGGCAGGCAGCGCTCCGTCGCCGCCCCGCCCGCCTCGCAGCCAAGCATCGTCGGCCACTGCCTCGTAAGGGTCCTGCGCCAGCGTCTCAACGTACAGCGCCTCCTCGCGGCGGAAGGAGCGCGACAGGACGAAGGCCGCGACTGCGTCGACCACCCCCAGGGCCACAGCGGTAGTGTACGCGTTGAGCAGGGCCGGGAGCGTAAGCGAGTACGACGCGCTCTCCACACGAACCCCGGGAATCCACCGACCGTCGTCAAGAAGGAGCACGGCCGCCGTCGGCGTGCCTGAAAAGGGAACGTGAGCGCGAGCCGTACACTGTTGAGCCCGCTCGCGCAGCGGCGCAAGGACCGGGTCAGAAGCCATGACCACCGGGGAATTTTAGCGTGTGAAAATCGGGGCTCGCGTCAATCGGTGGGGCCGGGCGGAGGTTCCCAGATTTGGGCCCGGACCATGGGGGGAAGGGCGGCACAGAATGCGTAGGGATGGGAGAGAGGGACGCGTCGGGGACGGGAAGGCCGGGGGCCGTCTGTGGGCTTGAGGGCATCTTCCCGCGTGTGCAGCCTGATTGGTTCGAGCGCGAGCAAGGAGAGACAGGCTGCGAGAGGGAGGGTATCCACCAGCGTATCCACGGGCCCGAGGGGCTGCGAGCCGGGAGAAGTCGGCTCAGATACCGAAAAATGTCAAGGCGTTCCTATCGAGCACGAGTTCCAAAGCCCTCCGAGTTGCCTTCCAGGAAGCCGACACGCAGAGGCTCGTAGCGACGCCCGACCGCCCCCGGCGACAGAGAGCACACCTTGCACCGTTCTGACCCCATCGTGTCGGCTCGAAAATGAATCGTTGCCGGAAGACGAGGAAGGATAGATTTTCCGTAACCCCCTAACGTTCAACCCTTTAACGCTGCAGCGTTTGGCGTCCCGAACGCGCCCAAGGGGGTAGATCCTGCTGCCCCCGCCGACATCTTCCACTGAAATCCGTGTTGGGAGACGCCCCCGACTGGTTCCGCCGAGCCCCCGAAAAATCGCTGAGCGCTTTGACAAGCTTCCAAAATGCCTTTACGGACTGGTCTCCGTCGAGGGCAACCCAGCTTTAAGCGTAATGATTTTCGGTGGCCTCGGCGTCACCGGGCCCCAGCTTGCGACCGTCCCTCTTTCCTCAAATCCTCGCTCTCGCGTGAGTTGAAGCCGGATACCAGCGTCAAAATACCCACTGCAAGTATGGAAGCGCCTATTGAAAGGACGAAGAATCCCTTCCCGGTTACGGTTCCTCCATAGCTCTGAAAGTACATCAGTACAAGAAAGGCCGCAAAAAGTGAAGACTGTGCTGAAGAAGAGTAGGTTACCTGGTCATATTTTAAGTCTCCCCTAAAGTAGTTGTATATCAAGAAAGAGATCCATCCCCCCAAAGGAAGAGCGACGAGAAAGCAACCCAAGACTGCCACGCCCGCTGTGTTTTCGGGAAGGCCCTCTACTACAGAAAAAAAGACGCCCAATCCTCCCAAAAACAGGTCTATCAGTGCACACAGCAAGAGTCCTCCCGCAAACACCTTTGATGAAACTGAGGCCCCTCCTGCTCGGGGTAGGGAAGACGTCTGGTCCTCGACATCGGACGTGCCGGGGGGAGGAGACTTGCTTTTGACGAATCCATCCACAGAGCCAATTTCTCGCCAGCCGTCCATTCCCTCTGCGTGAACGAGATCCTTAGGATCCAAGTCGCCGTTCCTCACCAATTCCTTAAGCTGGTTCCAATCGACGGGTCCGTTCCGCCCGTCGGAGTCTCGTTTCGACCAATACCATTTTGCGTCCGAGGTCGGGTCGGTCATTTCGCTGTCCACGGCTAGAATAACGTTCTGGGTTGGGCCCGAGTGCGGCTTGAGTCTGGGGGTTCCACGCCCGTTATCTGATGAGCAAAAGACGTGCGACGGATAGCGAAGGCGTCTGAACCGGCCTCTGGGGCCCTGAAGACACCACGGCAGCCCCGATTTTACAGCGCGAAGTGTCCTCCAGATGGTCACCGTCTGTTGAGCGGGCCGAGAGAAGTGTAGTTGTTACTCAACTGGGGCATAGATTCGACGGGACTCAGTCCCTTCCCGGCGCCGCGACACCGATAGTGCCTCAGATCCTGAGATTGCTTCGGGGGCGGTGGGGGCCTGCCGGAACGCTCTCCGTTCTCGAGGGCTTTCCGGTACCAAAGAGGGCAAACCCTGAGCGGAAATGGTTCGCGAGCCACTGTGCCCAACCTAACGCGATTCCGGCCCCTGCTCGTGCCTCGGTGGGAGGACGCCTGCTCCCGGTGGAGCGAACTCCCGTCGGCTCCTCCGGCTGTGCGCTCCGTGGTTCGAAAAGCGCTTCTCGGCTACAGGAGGAGGGTAAACCGGTTCGCCCGATTTACGACCGATGAGCCCGAACTACACCACCGCGTGCCTAGAAGCTAGAGGAGGAGGGAGGCGCCAGTCCAGCACGCAGTGCCTACCTCAAAAAGGGAGGCGCGTACCTCTGGTGCACGCCTGCCTCCGTTTGAACCCACAGGCATGAAGCGCCGTTCAGCCATGACAGATGTCCCCTGCCGGGGTGGCGGAAGTGGCAGACGCAACGGACTTAAAATCCGTTGGGCCTTGTGGCCCGTGTGGGTTCGAGTCCCACCCCCGGCACCGCCTAAACGGTCCAAGACGACCCTGAAGCTGGGTGTGCCCGCCGGGGTCCACACGCGGCCTGGAGACACCTCCTTGGCAAGCCCGGAGTTTGTCGAGTGGGAGGACATCGACTCCGTAGTAATCCCGACCCGCGGCCGGACTGGCCGCACGCGCTTCTTTCCAGGTAGGGGCGCGGAAAAGACCGGGCGGTATGTCGACCGCCCGGTCCTCACGGTCCGAGCCTCCGGGGGACGCTCGTGTCACACGAAGCTCAGGGAGAGCGTGTGACGGAAACGTAGGCTCCATGCGTTTCCGGAGTAACCGTCCGCGGATAACAGCGCCCACCGATCCCTTTCTCTCCGACGTGCTCGGTTCTACGCGTCGTCTTGACCGAGTGCCCTGTCCGACCGATGAATCTGAGTGCGCCGAAGGGGTCTCCCCTACGCACTGTCCTCGCCGACCAGTTCAGGGCGCCCCTGCGCATCGTTCCTGAGGAGGAGGTAGAGCGTCGCGGTGATGAGGATCACAGGGGCACGGCTCTTCAGGGAAGTGCACGGGACTGACTGGACGACCCCCTCGGACAAGCCCACACGTCCGAAATCGTTGTGCCACGGCTGCCTTGGTGGCCGAAGCTCGGCCTACTCGCCGGACCGGGACCGAGGCTTTGAGCGTTCGTGGGGGATGTCCCTACCCCTTTTGAAGGCGAGGACCCACCCGTCGGAGAAAGAATGCCGGGGCTGGACGTCGGGAAAGAACGGTCAAACCGTCCTCCTTCGCGATGCCACATTGGAGGCGCAGCGAATCGGAGGCTGCTTTGCGACAGGCTACACGCCTCGATTCGGTTGCGACCCGCCGTTCGTCGAATCAATTCCCTCGGCCGATATGACTCTGCTTTCGCGTACACTACGACTCGTTGCATTTCTGCTCATCGCGCTGGGCCTAGTGGGGACGTCCTTCGCTCAGAACCTCATTCAGTACGATCGTCCCGCAGGCCAGCAGGGCGTAAACACGTTCGAACCTCCGAAACGGGACACTGCGGAGTACAACGGCTTCGAGATAGCTATCGGGGGGGCCTTCACCCAGCAGTTGCAGGCCATCCATCACAGCAGTACAGGGGCGGACCTTCCCGAGATTGGAAGAGGCTTTAATCTGGCCACGGCAAACCTCGACCTTGACGCACAGCTTGCCGATGGCATTCGGGTGCACGTCCGGAGCTATCTATCGTCTCGCCACCACCCAGAGGCCTACGTGAAAGGAGGGTACTTGCAGCTCAACGAATTGCCCTTCGACAATCCTGCCCTCAGTAGCCTGATGGAAGACCTTACGATCCGGGCCGGCCACTTCATGCCCAACTACGGAGATACTCACTTCCGCCGCACGGACAACGCGGACGCTATTCACAACCCGTTTGTCGGGAACAATGTCCTCGACGCCTTCACCACGGAGGTCGGGGCGGAGGCGATCTACGAGTCCGAAGGCTTCTTGCTCGTGGGCGGCTTCGGCGGTGAGCTCGACCCCACGGTCAGAAGTCCCGACGAGCGCGCTCCGTCCTTCCACGGGAAGGTGGGCTACGACCAGAAGTTCGGAGAGTCTCTCCGAGTCCGCCTGACAGGATCCGTGTACTACACCAAGTCCTCGCTGGCCACCCACCTGCACTCGGGAGACCGCGCTGGGTCTCGGTACTACGACGTCGTTGGTGGGGGGGACTGGTCGGGGCGCATGCGCAGTGGATTTGGCGACCAGGTCACTTCCTTCATGGTCAACCCGTTCGTGAGGGTTGGAGGGATAGAGGTCTTCGGCACGATCGAACGCGTGAGCGGACGCAAGGTCGGTGGTCAGGGCGACGGGAGCCTAGAGCAATACGCCGTGGAAGTCATTTACCGCTTCGCCGGCAATGACCTCTTCGTAGGTGCCCGATACAACACGGCCAGCGGCGATCTTGACCTTAGCGCCTACAATGAGCCAGCCAATTGGACCGGGGGCAACACAGTCGACCGGTGGCAGGCGAGTGCTGGCTGGTTCTTGACGGAAAATATTCAAATGAAGGCCGAGTACGTGACGCAGTCGTACGAGGGCTATCCCAGTGGTTCCGTTTACGAAGGCGCGGAGTTTGACGGTCTCGTCCTTGAGGCTGTTGTCTCCTTCTAGCCCCCCTGGCCCCCACAAGAGGGCACCGAGGGGGGCCGGTCGTTCCCTACGGCCTGGGCGTCACAGTCCGGCCCGCTTACGACCGGCGGCATCTTTTCACATTAGACCGACAACATACCATGGTTCGCTTTCTCGTCCTTTTTCTTGCGGGAGGGCTTCTGTCCTTCCCCGGAACGGCCGAACCGGCCCCTCACCCCGCAGACTCAACCACTGCCTACCAGTTCGACAATGCGAAAAGCAGCATGACAGTCTACGGCACCTCAAATGTCCGTGACTGGACCATGGATGTGATCCAGATCACTGGATCCGTCCGGGTCGGGGCCGTAAACAAGAGACTTCCATCGATCCAGAAGGTCCGGACGGAGATCCCGGTCCGGAAGCTGGTGTCGGATAAAGATCGGCTTCAACGGCATGCCCACGATGCGCTGAAGAAGAAAAAACACCCAACGATCTCGTTTACTTCTTCGAATATTCAGGTGGCAAACGCCGAGGCTGATTCTTTTTCCGTCGTTGCCGATGGGGACCTGACCATTGCGGGAGAAACGCGCTCGATTGAACTGACCGCAACGGGCACCCAGCAGCAAGACGGCACACTCGTCATCAGCGGGGACCATAGGTTGAAGCTGACCACCTACGATGTGGAGCGTCCCTCACTGCTGTTCGGCGCTATCAAGGTGAGCGACCCGGTGCGGATCGGTTTTCGGGTCGTTTTGGCACCCTCCTCACAGGAATCGGCAACAGAGTGAGGCGCGAGGATGCAAGCGTCAAACCCGGGGCAGGACGGGACACTCGCGACCAGACCATGGACCCCGCTCTGCGTCGTGCACACGGCCTCACACCCGGGGAGGATCTATTCATGTACTGATGTCGCACGCTCCGCAAAGGCATGGAGGCACCTGTAACAGTCAGATCCCCCCTCACTTCACTGATCGGAGGGCTCCGCCGTGGACGGTTCTTCTTCGTGATGGTGTGCATTGTCGGCGGTCTGTCGCTGGCTGGATCCGCCCACTGGGCCTTGGGGCAAAACAATCAACTCACGGTACACTCCAAAAGTCGGTTTTGGATTCAAGGAGAAGCTACGACCCACGATTTTACCTGTCAGGTTCTCAGCGTGGACGGCTCCGCACGACTCCCCCCGACCCGGGACCCCATTTCGGCGTCCACGAGTGTGGAGGCTCCCGAAGTGCGCGTAACGGTCCCGGTGGAAGCCTTTGACTGTGGAAACCGGCGCATGACACGAGACTTGCAGGAAACCCTGAAGATGAAGGCGCATCCGAAAATCCGGTTCGAACTTGTGCACGCGTCGGTGGAAAAAAGGGACCCGGACGCCTCTGCGCAGTGGCGCACGATCGAGGCCCTCGGGGCGCTTACCATCGCCGGCACGAAACGGCTGATTCGCTTGCGGGCGAAGGGACAAGCTGTCGACAAAAACCACTTCCGGGTACGGGGCTGCAAACCGATCCGCATGTCGTACTTCGGCGTAGAGCCCCCCACCAAGGCGCTCGGCCTCATTCGCGTGAAGAACCGTGTTGAGGTTCAGTTCGATCTTCTGGCCCGTCCGAAAGGCACTAGTGGAGCTGCCCCTTTCGACACGCTCGCGCTCGGCTCGCCTCCCTCGTGCGAGAAGTAAAGAACCCTGGCTTCCGGGCTCTCTGCCTTCAAGGGCGATGGCTCGTTTCCGGCGGCCGAGGGGGCGACAATCAGCCAATCTCTCGATTTCGAGTCGAGAGAGACCCTCTTGCACGAACAATTTCGTGCTGATGAGAACTGGCCGGAAACTGGCTGCAACGCCATCGAGCTCGGGCTCGGACCCAGCGATAAATAACCACTCTGGCCTGAGCTCGGGGCTTGTAAGCAGGGGCTCGAAGTCCTCGTGGGGCGCCGCCGTCAGCTCGCCGACGCGAAGTTGGGAAAGCTGTCTTGAGCGGGCCAGGAAGGCCGCGGGGCCGAGCCCGAGCGAACACGTTCTGCGGGCGAGCGGATCAACGAGGTCGAGACCAGGCCCGGAAAGCTTATCGCAGAAAGCCCCCGTCTGGAAGGCAGACGGAGACCTTTCCTGCTCCGCTCCCGGGGCCGTAGAGGCAACCGCTTGGCCGGGAATGCGGAACGTGGAAGTGCGCTATACCGAGGGGGAGCGCGCCGACGCAGGGCAGACCCTCTACCCAGGCTCCCCAGATGGCAACCTTATCGTGCATTCAGCACAGTGAGAGGATCAAAGCGCTCTGCCGTCGGCTTCTAAAGAGGGGGAAGAAGGTTATCCTGATCGCCATGCCCCGAGAGCCCCTGGAGACTCTTCGTTGCCTTGCTTAAGAAGGGCCAGCCCCGGCAGCGGCCGGCCGCTCCCCCGCTGCCGCTTGCCGTTCACTACTCCTCCCGCTTCTCTTTTTCCGTAAACCGCCAATGCCCGACGTAGACCCGAAGCCCGACATCGACCTGGACACCCTTGACTCGGAGGGCGCGGCGGCCGCCGCCGAGCAGCTCCGCGAGACTCTCCGGTACCACAACTATCGCTACTACGTCCTCGACGATCCGGTGGTCTCCGACGCCGAGTACGACCACCTCTTTCGGCAGCTCCAGACCCTCGAAGACGAATACCCCGAGCTTCAGACGTCCGACTCTCCGACCCACCAGGTGGGCGGTACGGTGCGCGACGAGATGGACACTGTCGAGCACCCCACCCCCATGCTTAGCCTGAAGGCCGTCTACGAGGAGGAGGACGCGCGCAACTTCGACGAGACGTGCCGCGAAGAACTCGGCCGCGCGGCCGTAACCTACACCGCCGAGCCCAAGTTCGACGGGTTGGCCGTGGAGCTGATCTACGAGGACGGACAGCTGGTGCAAGGGTCCACCCGGGGGGACGGCGAGACGGGCGAGGAGATCACGGCCAACGTCAAGACCATCGAGGGCGTCCCCCTCCGCCTCCGCGACGACGAACGCCCCGTCCCCGACCGGCTCGTGGTGCGGGGCGAGGCGTACATGCGCAAGGATGAGTTCAACGACTTCAACCGGCGGCGCGAAGAGGCGGGGAAGGACCCCTTTGCCAACCCGCGCAATGCGGCCGCCGGGTCGCTCCGACAGCTCGACTCCACCATCACCGCGCGGCGGCCGCTCCGCATCTTCTTCTACGAGATTGCCGACGACGGACGCGATTTCGACACGCACGCCGAGGTGCTGAAGGCCCTGCCCGAGTGGGGCCTGCGCGTCTGCGAGGAGCACATTCGCCTCTGCGACGGCATCGACGAGGCGCTGAGCCACTACGAAGAGGTCGTCGGCGTGCGGGACGACCTGCCCTATGAGATCGACGGGCTCGTCATCAAGGTGAACGACTTTGCGGGGCACGAGACGCTCGGCGTGCGGGACCGGGACCCGCGCTGGGCCGTGGCCTACAAGTTTCCCCCGCGCCGCGCCACCACCACGATCGAGGACATCTTCGTGCAGGTGGGCCGCACGGGCCGCATCACGCCGGTCGCCAGGCTGGCGCCCGTGGAGGTGGGCGGCGTGGAGGTGGAGCGCGCCTCGCTCCACAACCAGAACGAGATCGACCGCAAAGACATCCGGATTGGCGACGCCGCGCTCATCGAGCGGGCCGGCGACGTGATCCCGCAGGTCGTGAAGGTGATCGAGGATGAGCGCGACGGGGCCGAAGAGACCTACCACATCCCGGACACCTGCCCGGTCTGCGGATCCGAGGTTGTGCTCAGCGAGGACAAGAAGCAGGCGTTCTGCACGGGGGGAATGACGTGTGAGGCCCAGTTTCGGGAGCGGCTGAAGCACTACGCCTCCCGTGAGGCGACGGACCTCGAAGGGTTGGGCGACAAGCGTGCCGAGCAGCTCATCGACGCGGGCCTCATCGAGCGCATCTCGGACCTGTACGAGATTGAAAAAGACGACCTCCTCCAGCTCGAACGCTACGCGGACAAGTCCGCTCAGAACCTGATCGACGAGATCGAGGCGAGCCTGGAGCAGGATTTCGACCGGTTCATCTATGCCCTTGGCATTCCCCTGGTTGGCTCCGCCACGGCGCGGCTGCTCGCCCAGAACTTCGCGTCCTTGGACGAGCTCATGGAGGCCACCGAGGACCAGTTGCGGGCCATCGAGGAAATTGGGCCCGAGGTCGCCCACAGCATCGTCACCTTCTTTGAGGACGACGCCAACCGGGCGGTGATCGGCGAAATTCAGGACGCGGGGCTGACGCTGAACAACCCCTACGTGGAGGACGAGGCGCCGCTGGAGGGCCTCACCTTCGTCTTCACCGGCAGCCTCGACGACTGGACGCGCAGCGAGGTGCAGCGGTTCGTGGAGCAGAATGGAGCGCGCGCCACCTCCAGCGTCAGTGGCAACACCGACTACGTGGTAGCGGGACCGGGCGCGGGCAGCAAGCGTGAGGACGCTGAAGACCGCGGGGTGCCGGTGCTCAACGAGGATGACTTTCACGACCTGCTCCGCGAACGGGGCGCCGAGCCGTCCTGAGCGACCGTTTCTCCCGTCCGGAGCCCCGGCCCGGGTGGCCGCGGCGTCCATGAGCGACCGTTCCCTTTCATCCTGTATCCGCGCGAAAGACCCGTGCAGCCACTGCCCTGCGCAGAACTGCTCCCGGCTAATCGCCCGAACTGTCTTGCTCGTCAATCCCGACAGGAGTCCCACCAAGATGCTCGGGGAGGCACGACAGCGCCTGCTCGTTTCGGAGCGCGGAGGCCGGCGCCCTGCCTCTCCGCAGCAGGGATGGAGGATTGGGATGATGACGACTCTCTACGAGTGACGAAGGGCATCCAGCTTCGCCGCGCACGACCCTTGTGCACCGTCCCACTCTGTTTCGGATTGCCGATTTCGGGGTTGGGGACTGCTCCGTCAGGTGCGTGGAACCTCCGCCCCGAGCGCCCTCTCGTCTTTCGAAGACAGGCTCCTGGCGATCTGCACCCCGAAATTCCAATTTCCGAACATGAAAACGTAAGCAGTGGGGCTCGCTCTACGTGTGCTCTTCGGAGTCGGACGCCCCTTCGTAGACGTATCCGAGCAGGTCGATTCCCTTTCCCAGTCCCACCAGGAGGGCCGCGATGGCGATGAGAGCCACGCCGAGAGGCGTCCGAATGTCATCGTTCGGGGCAATCAGGAGAAGAACGAGGCCTCCGAGGCCGGCCAGCAGGGCGAGGCGGGACGCAACGTTTTGCATCGGTGGGACTGCAAACAGGAAGAACAGCGGAGAGGGGTGGTCCGGAAAGAAAACCGGGCGTTGCCGCTCAGGTTGCGCGCCGCCGAACGACAGCCGTCCGGGCCGCCAGATGGCCGTGCTGGGCCGAAGGACGGAGGCAGGCGTCTAGAATCATTGGGGCTGCCCGCCGCGGAACGAAATGGCCGGTTGCGGGTGCGCCTGTCAGAAACACACTTGCGCATGCCGATCCACCTCGACTATGACCGACCTCCGATACCTCCCCGACAGCGACGACGTCACCACCTTCACGGCGACCGTCGAGACCGCTACCGACGACTACATCGTCCTCGACGGCACCTACTTCTACCCCGAAGGCGGCGGCCAGCCGGCCGATCAGGGGACACTCGAGTGGGAGGGAGGCGCGGCCGACGTGGTCGACGTCCAGAAGGCCCACGGCGACGTGCGCCACTTCGTCGAGAACGTAGAGGGCGATCTCCCAGCCGAGGGCGACGAGGCAACGGGCCACGTCGACGAAGAGCGGCGCCGGAACCACCGCCGGATGCACACCGCCCAGCACGTCGTGTCGAAGGTCGTGCTGGATGAGTTTGGGGCGCAGACGGCCGGCAACCAGATCCACGCCGACCGGTCCCGCATCGACTTCGAACCGGCCGACTTCTCCGACGACGACGTGGCTGCCATCGAGGAGCAGGTCAACGCCGTTATCGACAAGAACCTCTCGGTCGAGAAAAAGCAGATGCCTCGCGCGGAGGCGGAGGCGCAGACGCCGGAGGGCCGCGGCCTCCTCGATCTGATTCCCGACCACGTAGATCCGCTCCGCATGGTGGAGATCGGCGACCTCGATCTCTGCCCCTGTGGAGGCACCCACGTCGACCGTCTCGAGGAGGTAGGCCACATCCACGTCACCGATCGCACTTCCAAGGGGGCCGACGTGGACCGAATTGAATTTGAACTGGTGGACTGATCGAGAGCGGTCCGCCGTCAGCAATTCCCCAGGAATCCCCTGCGCGCGGCTGACATCTCCGAACCCGAATGCCCCCACGAGTGCCGACGGCCCCCGTATGCCGGTCACTGCTCACGCCCCTGGAAGCGTGACCATTGTCTTCGTGCCGCAGGATCGCGACGCCTCGCTCGGCGTGAGCTTCGCAACGGCCGGCGGGGCGACCGCGACCGTCGAGAAGGGAGGGGCAGAGGCGTCCGTTTCCCTGAATGGTCGACCCGTGCACATCGCGCCCGTGACAGGGGTTCTCGACCGCCTCGGCACGACGGCAACAGTTCGCCTGGAGACGGACGTCCCCATCGGCTGCGGGTTTGGGGTGAGTGGGGCGGCGACGCTTGCGACCGCGCTCGCGGTGAACGAGGTGCAGACCCTCGGCCACGACCGCGACGAGCTCGTGGAGGCCTCCCACCGCGCCGAGGTGGCGGCCGGGACGGGCCTCGGCGACGTGTTCGTTCAGGAGCGCGGCGGGCTCGTGTGGAACACTGGAGAGGGAGTCAAGCAGATCCCCCGCACCGATCGCATCGAGTACGCGACCTATGGCGGCATCACGACGGCGGACGTGATCGGCGACGACGAAACGATTGAGCGCGTGGGGAGGGTCGGACGGGAGGCGCTCGCGACCCTCGACCCCGAAGGCCCCCTCAGAGATCTCTTCGAGGCGTCATGGGCGTTTGCCGAGCGGACGGGCCTCGCCACCGAGCGCATCGCGGAGGACGTGAGGGAGGCCCGGCGCGCAGACGGGGCGGCGACGATGGCGATGCTCGGGGAGACGGTCGTGGCTGCGGGGACCGAGGGGCTTCTCGACCACGAGACGCGGATCACGCCGACTGGGGCAGAGCTCCGCTGACCCGATGCCGCGGACGAGCGCCTCTACGAACGGGGCCCTACTCTTGCGTCACCGTTACCGGCACCGTCGTCAGCACGCTGTCCTTCTCCGCCCACACGTATCGCAGTTCGTAGGTGCCTGGATTGCCGGGGGCAAACACTGAGGCGGGCGTCCCGGCCCGGCTCAGGGCGCGGCTCTCGTAGTCGGTGGCAGAGGCCTCCGGTGTGGCAACCGCGATGAAGTCGTCGGGGCCGTTCGGGCCAATCCAGGACACCTCGAACCCGGTGCCTGCCGCCACCGAGTCGGGAGCGCGGAGCCGAGCCTGCAGCGGCAGCACCACGAGCGGGGTCCGGGCGATGACGCGGTCGGACTGTGCCATGACGTAGCGCAGCTCGTACTGCCCCGGCCGCGTCGGCGTCCGGATCGACAACGGACTTCCGTTCCGGGTGTACGTGTAGTTGACGGAGGCGTCGTCCGGCGTGCCCTTCTCGGCGATGGCGATGTAGTCGTCCGGATTGTCGGGCCCCTCCCACTTGATCTCGACCGGGGTGTCCACCATCAGCGTGTCGGAGACGTCAAACGACGCCGAGACGCTGGTCACCTTCAGGGCCGATCGGGCGATGACGCGGTCGGACTGCGCCATGACGTAGCGCAGCTCGTAGGCGCCGGGCGTGTCGGGGGCCCGCACCGTCAGGGGACTGCCGTTCCGGGTGTACGTGTAGTTGATGGAGGCGTCGTCCGGCGTGCCCTTCTCGGCGATGGCGATGTAGTCGTCGGGATTGTCCGGGCCGCTCCACGAGATCTCAATCGGGGATCCAGCGCCGATCTCCGAGGGCACGTCGAGATTTGCCGACACCTCTTCCACGGTGAGGGGCGCGCGGGCGAGCACCTTGTCGTTCTTTTCCGCCACGTAGCGCACCTCATAGTCGCCGGGCGTGTCCGGCGGACGGATCGTGAGGGGGCTCCCCGTTCGGGTGTAGGTGTAGTTCACGTTGCTCCCGTCGTCCGCACCCTCTTTCGCAATCGAGATGTAGTCGTCGGAGTTGTCGGGGCCCTCCCACGTGACCTCGAAGGGGGATCCGGCCGACACGGCAGAGGGAAGTTCGAGACGAACGCCGTTGTTTTCGACAGTTTGCATGTTGGCACTGTCGCCTGAGGCGCTGTCGCTGGAGCCGTCGGATTCTCCACCACAGGCCACCAGTCCGACGACGAGAAGAACGCTGCATGCCGCGAGAGAGAAGAAACGCATTGTACGTTGGGGATCTGGACCAGAAAAGACGCGCAAGGAGGAAGACGTGACGGGGAGACTCATCCTGGAACGAAGTCATTCCGCAAGCAGGAATTGCCGGCTCCCGAGAGAACCGATTTCGGAAGCGACGACCCTGCAGACGTCCAGGAAGACGATAAAATCTCCCCCTCTCGTCAAATAGAAATAAAAAGACGTCCCAGAATGTCCAATCGGGATTCTTGGCTCATTTGTCTGCCTTTTCGTCCCCCCAAGCGAATGGAGGGGGGATGTCTCCGACGAGTCACCCCCTTCTTGAACCTCTCTCCCGACAGAACGGCTCCGCACGCTGCCCCACGTTTCCTCCTCGTCGAGCCGCCTTCCCGAGTCCGGCAGTCCCGCCGCGCCGTTGCTCACTGCCCGCACGACTGTCGTGGTGTCGCCGCGAACGGGCCTCATCACGAGCCAATGCGGAGTCTTCCTGGCCACATCCCCGAAGCTGAGGAATCTCCACTTCGTCGGGTGTCCGCTTGAGTCAGCCTTCCCCAGTTCCTTCGGTTGCCTGGGGGAGGCCCTCGACCTCCCGGCGACCAGCGCAGGGAAGATTTACGCAGCGGGTCGGTGGCAAACTCTTGAAATGTGGAGCGGAGGTGCCTATCATCGAGGAGCCCCCCTGCGGTCGGGCGCTTGGACTTCCTTTCAGTTGACCTCCCAGTCTCGTGCCTTCCTGCTGTTCTCCCTCGTCTTCCCGGCTCCTTGCTCTCCTCTTCAGCCTTGTGGTTCTCGGAGGCGTCACCGGGTGCGTTGACGGGCCGGAGCGCACCGAGATTCTCTGGGACACCTGGGGCGTGCCGCACGTCTACAGCCCGGATGCCGACTCGCTCATGTACGCCTTCGGGTGGGCACAGATGCGAGCGCATGGCAACCGCGTTCTGCGGCTCTACGGAGAAGCGCGCGGCCGGGCCGCTGAGTACTGGGGCCCGGAGCACCTCGACTCGGACCGGCGCATCCGAACGCTCGAACTGCCTGCGCTCGGCCGGCAGTGGGCCAACGATCAGAACGAGCCGTTTCGAGGATACCTGGAGGCCTTCGTAGACGGAATGAACGCGTACGCGAAGGCGCACCCCGACCGCCTTGACGACGCCCGCGAAGCGGTGCTTCCTGTCCGGCCGAGGGACGTTTTCGCCCACGTCCTACGCGCCGTCCACGTCAGCTTCGTCGCGCGGGGCGACCTGCAGCGCGCGCAGCGGTGGCGGCGCCGGGCCGGCTCGAACGCTTGGGCCATCGGCCCCTCGCGCAGCGCCAGTGGCAATGCAATGCTGCTCACCAACCCGCACCTGCCGTGGGGGGAGCAGTTTACGTGGTTCGAGGCCCAACTGGTGGGACCTGGGTTCGACGCGTACGGGGCGGCGCTCCTCGGCATGCCGTTCCCGGGCGTGGCGTTCAACCAGCATCTCGGCTGGACCCATACGGTCAACACCATCGACGCCTCGGACCTGTACCGCCTCCGCCTCGTGGACGGCGGCTACGCCTGGAACGGCGGCACGCGCCCCTTTAACACCGACACCACAGTTCTGAGGGCAAAGCGGGACGACGGCTCAATGCGGACCGACACGATGGTGGTGCGGCGGTCGGTGCACGGGCCCGTCGTGGCCCGGCGGGGCGACGAGGCACTGGCGCTCCGCATCGCAGGCCTCTCCCAGTCGGGCCTATTCGAGCAGTACTGGCGCATGCTCCAGGCCACCACGTTGTCGCAGTTCGAGGCGGCCCTCCGGCGCCTCCAGATGCCGATGTTCAACGTCGTCTACGCCGACGAGGACGGTCACATCCTGTACCACTTCGGCGGGCGGGTGCCGAAGCGTGACCGGGGAGACTGGGCGTACTGGCAGGGCGTGGTCCCGGGCGACACCTCTGCCACGCTCTGGAATTCCGTACATGCCTACGAGGAGCTTCCCCGCGTCGTCGACCCGCCGAGCGGATGGGTCCAAAACGCCAACGACCCGCCGTTTACGTCGACCTTCCCGCGACGAGTAGATCCCTCAGAGTTCCCGGATTACCTGGCGCCGCAGGTGCCGCGTCCGGCGGCACGAATGTTTCGGCCGCAGCGCTCCATCGGGATGGTGGCCGGGGACTCGTCGATCACGTTCGCGGAGCTGCAGGCGTACAAGAACGACACCCGGATGCTCGCCGCCGACCGGCTGCTCGACGACCTGCTGCCGGCGGTGCAGGAGCACGGCGATGATCGGGCGCAGCGCGCCGCCGAGGTGCTCGCCGACTGGGACCGGACGGCCGACGCCGAGAGTCAGGGGAGCGTGCTCTTTGCGTACTGGCTCCGTGGAATCATGGAAGACGAATCTCCCTTCGCCACCCCGTACCAACCCGGTGCCCCCCGCACGACGCCGGACAGCCTCGCGAATCCGAAGGCAGCGGTTCAGACCCTCGCGCAGGTCGCCCGGAAGGTCGAGAGCCGCCACGACTCGCTCGACGTGCCCTGGGGGGCCGTGCATCGCCTGGTGGGCCCGAACGGGTCGTACCCGGCCTCCGGCGGGAACGGGCTCTTTGGGCTCTTCCGCGTCCTCTGGTTCGGGGAGATGGAGCAGGGGCGACGGCGCGCGACGGGCGGCGACTCGTACGTGGCCCTCACCGAGTTTACCGAGGACGGCCCCCGGGCCCGGGCCGTCCTGCCCTACGGCAACGCGTCGCAGCCCGGCTCGCCGCACCGGGGCGACCAGTTGGAAATGTACGCGGAGAAGCGGATGCGGCCCGTGTGGCTGCACCGGGACAGCATTCGCGCCCACCTCGAACGGAGAACAACGTTCTGAGCGCCACGAAACAGGGGCGTGGGGGAAGAGGCGTCAATGGGGCGTGAATTAGAACGAAACCCGGGACGATCCCAGAAGCCTACGGATATCAATACACGCGTGTCTGGTCCACTGTCCCCCAACCACCCGTTATGCACTCTTTCGAAGATCGCCTCATCAAGCGCCTCGGCCTAGAGGCCCTGGACCGCCGCATCGCTGGCTGGATGCAGCGCAATGGACTCTTCGTCCTCCGCATCGGGCTGGCTGTGGTCTTCATCTGGTACGGCATCCTGAAGCCCTTCGGCATGAGCCCCGCCGCGGAGCTCGTGCGGCGCACGGTCTACTTCGTCCCGCCGGACCTGTTCATTCCCGTCCTGGGCTGGTGGGAGGTGGCCATCGGCGTGGGCCTTCTGTATCGTCCGCTCAACCGCACCGCGATTCTTCTGCTGTTTCTGCAGATGCCGGGCACGCTCCTCCCGCTCGTGCTGCTGCCGGAGGTCTGCTTCACGCACATTCCCTGGGGCCTTACGCTGGAAGGGCAGTATATCGTCAAAAACGCCGTCCTCATCGGCGCGGCCCTCGTGGTGGGCGGAACGGTTCGGGAGCGCGAAGCCTCCGAGAGTCACGCCGAGGTGTCCACCGAATGATCCCACCGTGCCTTCCTGAATGTCTGCCTCGCAGGGCACGACCGGCTCGCTCCCAGAGTGGCCTACTGGGGTCTCATCATGAGGCACCGCGCCGGGCTGCTCGCATGGCAGCGACACCATTGGCCACCTGATGGTACAGCTTCGAGGAAGTGGGGTATGACGAAGTGGCGCAAACCGGCTCCCTCCCCTCGGTGCAGGACGAGTACGGGGGGGACCAAAGTGTGCGCATCAGGGCTCAACACAAAACGCCTACCCTCCAGCCAAAGAGACACGCGCTGTTGCACTGCGATAGGGTGAGACGGACACCAGGGGTGTTCCGTCTTTCCGCTACTCGTCGGCACCGAAAATGGCGGCCCCAATCGTCCCGCCTATCGCTCCGACGATACAGTGCAAAGCGGCCACACCTACGATGGTTGCAACGGCCGCGACGATCGTCTTCGGGGAGGCTTCCTGCATCTGCGGGGCAACCCTCATCTGGCCCTGGGCCCCCAAATTGGCCATGCGCAGGGCCTGATTCAAAATGGTGGAAATCACAAGCCCTCCCGCTGCGGCTAGCGCACCGAGGACCGGCCCGAGGAACAGCTCTGCCCCCCCGGCCTCCAGCTTCGACCCGATGGAGGTTCCGGCCCGGCTTGTGTACCGCTGCACTGCCACGATGCCCCCGAAGATGGGCGCCGCAATCACTTCGAGAAGATTAAGGAAAACGAGGTGGTCGGGAACGAAGTCGAAGTAGGATGTGCCGAGGATACCGGCACCGACGGCACCGACGAGCACCGATTGCTGTCGAGGGGTCATGCGATTTGGGGGACTTCCTTGGGGGGCTTCCTGCGGCGAAGACGTTGGCTGTTCTGCAGCTACCGACATCCTGCAAGTTGCCTCGGCTCCCACCTGTTTCAGAAAGTAGCGGGGGCGTTCCACAGCGCGCGCCGAGGGGCGCATTTCTCCGAATCGTGTTTCTTCGGACGAAAGAACTGTCGGGACCCATCTTCGGCGAGCGGGTCCAACTGACCTGCGGGTGCTTCAGTGACCAGGTGGTTCGAGCGGGAATCGGCAGAGAGGAGAAACAGGAAGGGCCCGCCCCCAGATGGGAGCCCAGAATCCGAGATGGGGATAGAAAAATCCCCCTGAGTGCCGTATCTTCCAGG
>NZ_JBDGQQ010000017.1:0-24611 GCF_042218895.1 Salinibacter sp.
TGTCGAACATGGTGCGCTGCTCCAGGCGCTGGGCCTCCACCATCTTGCCCTCTTCCCGGAGTACCGCCAGCCGCCAGCGGAGCTCCTCCTTGATGTTCTCGATGGCCGCCTCGAGCCGGTCTTCGGACGTGACGAAGATCTGAGCCGGGTAGAGCGTGTAGTCCGCAACCTCGTCGATCTCGCGACCGCTCTCGGGCTCAAAGAGGCTGAGGCGATCAATTTCGTCTCCCCAGAACTCGATGCGAAGGGCCTGCTCTTCGTGGTAGGCCGGGAAGATGTCCACCACATCGCCCCGGACGCGGAACGTGCCGGGCTCGAATTCGACATCGTTGCGCGTGTAGAAGAGATCAACGAACCGGCGCAGTAGATCATTACGCTCGATTTCTTGCCCCCGCTCGAGCCGTACGATCTCCCTTCGAAACTCTGCGGGCGAGCCAAGGCCGTAGATGCAGGAGACACTCGCCACGACGATTGCGTCGTCGCGTCCACTTATCAGCTCAGAGGTGGCCCGGAGCCGGAGTCGTTCAATGCGGTCATTGATGGCCACGTCCTTCTCGATGTACGTGTCCGAAGGGACGATGTACGACTCTGGCTGGTAGTAGTCGTAGTAGGAGATGAAGTACTCGACGGCGTTGTGGGGGAAAAACTGCTTGAGCTCCCCGTAGAGCTGTGCCGCCAACGTCTTGTTGTGGCTCATGACGAGGGTCGGTTTGTTCACCTCCTCGATGACGTTGGCGATGGTAAACGTTTTCCCGGTGCCTGTCGCCCCCAGCAGGGTTTGGTACGCGTCTCCTCGTTCCACACCCTCAACGAGCTCCCCGATGGCCTTGGGTTGGTCTCCCATCGGCTCAAAGTCGGAGACAAGCTGGAACTGATCCTCCGGTTCGACTGCGGTCTCGGCCATGTTCTTGTGTAAGCAACAGACTTGTGGAAGTGCGGTGTTGTTTTTCGAACAGGTCTTGCTGGATCGGGTTGCGCCCAAACGGTAACAGAATGAAGGGAGGTCGCCCGCCGGTGCGCTGAAGCCTTCCGTCCGCGGTGCAGAGGGCCGGGTCCTGGTTTTCAGGGTCCACTCCGAATCTTTACCACTTTCTGACACAAGACTCCCGGCGCATTGCTATCTTCTGGAAGCGCTTCCAGAAATAAAGTGATTGGTGTACCTAGGATCTCTTCATCTCAGACCGTTTTCCTCTTTCACCTTCAACTCTTCCTGCATGGCTTCTTCGACTGCGCCTTCCTCTCAGTTCGACGCACCTGACTTCGACTCCGAAGCGGACGACACCTTTCCCTCAGCACAGCTACCTCTGAGGCAACCTGTCGCGGACGTTGAGGAGGCCGTCCGCACGCTTGAGGGATATCCACCGGACGAGTTGCGGCGGGCCCGGAAGCACCACCGCCGGGCTCTCGAAGCCCTGCGTGACAACGCGTACAATGCCCTTTCCGGCGACACCCGAAAACGGCTCGTCCGGCGATTTCGCACGAACCTCCGGATCCTGAACAAAGCCCTCGATGCGGCCGACGATTCAGACGCGGACCGTACGGTGGGTTCGTCGCCCCAGTCCACCTCCTAACCTGTTCTTCATCGGGGGCTCACCTGGTTCCGGTAGATTTTAGTCGGCCCTCCCCTGCGCCACCGGCACAGGCTTCCCCTCAGGCCGACGAGACTGAAAGAGCACGAGTCCGCCGCGCTGTCCTCCCATAACGAGTTCTGGTTTCCCGTCCCCATTCAGATCCCCTAGCGCGGGGGTCGGCCGCCGCGGAACGCCTTTTAGATCGATTGTCGTAGGGGCGCCGAAGGCGGGGGCCTTCGAGGTCCCCTGGTTTTGGAGAAGCACCAGTTCGTCTTTGGTCCCGAGGAGGAGATCCAGCGTTCCGTCCCCGTCGGCATCGTGCAGGGCGGGCGCCGCCCGACTGTCGATCGTCGCGAGCGTGTCGGCTTCCTGGGAGAAGTCAGGGGCCGAGGCCGTTCCCGCGTTCCGGTAAAGGGCGACAGTACCACTGGCGGTGCCCACAACAAGGTCCAGCACCCCGTCGCCTGTGAGATCACCGAGGGCCGGAACAATGCTGCTGCCGTCCGGAGACGGTCCGATGACTTCGTCGGCTGCGGTGAACGTTCCGTCCCCCTGGTTCTCGTAGTAGGAGAGCGTGCCCTGCCACGTCCCCACGACCAGATCGGCGGAGCCGTCGCCCGTGAGATCGCCGAGGGCTGGCGCGTAACGGTACGCGTTGGGAAGATCGAGCGGGGCTCTCTTGCGGAGCTTTGACGGTCCCGACGTACGGGCGTGGTGGAACGGGTACACAAGAGAGGTTTTCCCCTGATCGGGGTCAATTTTGTTCGCCACCAGAGCGTCGGTGGTCTCGTCTCCGTCGAGATCCCCAAGCGCAACTGTGCTTTCGCTCCCCACGTCGATCCCTCCGACGAACTGGCGAGTACGGAGCTGGTACCCCTCGGCCGTGTGCTCGTAGAAATAAAAGTTGTCGGCAAGGCTGGAATTGGAGTTGCTAGACCCGCCGAGAACTCCGACGAACAGATCGATCCGACCGTTTCCGGTCCAGTCCGTCAGGGCAGGAGCGTTGTAGCCGCTCGTTTTCAGCGGGTTGTCGGGGGGGAACCGTACAGGCCGACTACTCAGGACGGGATTGCTGCAGGAGCCGGTGTTTTCAATAAGAAGAAGGCCCGGCTCGAAGAAGTCGCCCCAGAAGAGATCGGAATCCCCGTCATCATCCACGTCAGCGAATGTGAGCGTGTTGGCCCCATGAAGGGAAGGCCCTTTCTTTCCGGCCCCCCCGACGATCTTGATCCCTTCAAACTGCTCAGTCACAAGCGCAAACTCAGGCATGCCGGCGGAGTCCTCCGCGGCCTCGTAGCGCGTAATGGTTCCGTCGAGCCGTCCTAGGAACAGATCCAGCTTGCCGTTGCAACCGAGGTCTGTGACGTTGGGGATATTTTGCCGGTCAGAGAAAATGGGTTCCCCGGATGGCGTCCGCAGAGTGTCGGTGAAGAGCGTAAACTCTGGAGACGTGGAGGTCCCCACGTTCTGGTAGACGCGGATGTAGCTGTACGGTTGTTCAGTCAGGAGGTCCGGCACGCCGTCCTGGTCGAGATCGGCGAACCGGTACCACTCGCCAATTTCCAGGTCTCGGTAGTGGTCGGTCCGCCAGACCAGATGTGAAGTGTCTCCCCGGGCGACCCGCTCAAAAAACGTGAGCCGGCCGGGCCGTTCCTGCACGAAGAGGTCGGTGTCTCCGTCTCCGTCGATGTCCACGAACTGTGGACGCGGCGTGTTGAATCCCCCGTAGAACGGGTTCGAGATTGGGGTTCCCCCTTTGTCTAGCACCAGAACGGACGGCGCTACAACCCGCTGGTACGCCTCAGGAAACGACGGGGGGGAGTCCTGTTTGGTCTCGGAGGAGGCGGCACAGCCTGTGAGAACAGTCCCAAGGACACAGGCGATGGCTACATGAAGAGCACGGGGCATGAGCGTGAGGCGTCAGAATCGGGAGGGTGCGGATTTGCCTGCGGTCACGGCGAACCGTCTTCCCCGTCCGATCCGGCCATAGTCACCTGCTGCCCCCCGTAGGTCCCGATGCCGGTGGGGTACTTGCCAACCTCGATGATTTTCACAATCTCATTCGTGTCGGTGTCGATGACCGTCACGACCCCATTCTTACCGCTCGGTTCATGGGATCCTTCTCGGTTGTTGTTGGACACGAAGAGGAACTCGCCGTCGGCCGTAAGGACCGTGCCGTGGGGCTGAGCGAGACCATCCCCCCGGATCGTGGCCTGCACTGACGGGTCGCTCACGTCAACCACGCTGATGGAATTCGACATCTTGTTGGGAACGTACGCGAGGCCACTGTTACGATCGATGACGGGGTGCCAGGGCTGCTTCCCCACGTCGAGCGTGTCGATCACCGAGAGGGACGGAGCATTCGTTGCGTCGAACACAAGGAGTTGACCCGTCTTCTGCCCTCCGGCGATGAGCCGTGACCCATCCGGCGTCATCGCAAACTGGACAGGAGTCTGCGTGGTGCCGCCCAGCCGAGTGAGTTTCGTCTCACGGGTCTGCGTGTTGATGCCCATGAGCTGGTTCGTCGCCAGACTGGCGATGAAGGTGTAGTTGCCGTTCGGCTTCACAGCCAGCGGGTGAGGACGGGGGAAAAAGGTGTTGACCCGCTTCATGACCTCCATGGTCGAGCGATCAATCATGCCCAGGCTCTTCGGCGGATTTACGGCACTCATCGACCGGCCCGCGTACAGAACCTTCTTCTTCGGAGCAAGCGAGAGGAGTCCCGGCACCTCAAAGTTGTTCAGCCGGTCGACGATCTTGTTGTTCGAGTTAAACTTGAGAATCGTGTTCGCCCCAATCAGGGTGACGTACCAGTGGCTCCCATCCGGCTCGGCCACGACGTGGTGGGGCTTTGCGTTTTCGGAAAAGCCCCGCTCTTTGAGGTCGACCGTGGTCTCGAGAGTTTTCGACGTCATGTCGATAATCGAGACCGTGGCCTCCCCCTGGTTGCACACGTACAACTTTGGACTCGGCGCCTGGCCTGCGGCCGGAATGCCCCAGAGCAAAAGTGCCAGAAGAACGAGGGACGAGAGGAATCGACGCATAGAGAGATCTAAGACTTATTCGGCTCAGCATGCGTGGTCGGTACGAGGGAATCTTCCTTCGTGTCGCCTGCCCGCAAGAGGGCACCACTGCGGGCAGACTACAGCTCCTGCTTCAAGTTTGGCTTCTCCAGCACAAACAGGCCCTCCCCGATGCTTGAAACCACGACAATTCCATTGTCGAAGAACGGATAGTTGCTCCATGTGCCCTGGAAACCGGGGCTATTCTTTCCATACGGCTGCGTGTCGAAGTGAGCCACCTCCTTGGGCTTCGTCGGGTTGCTGATATCCAGGACGCGCAGCCCACTCTTGTAGTTCGACTGATACATCGTGGTGCCCTCCACGTAGAGGTTGTGGTCCGTCGACTTCGGAGAGAGCATAAGCTGATTCGCGAGCTTCGGGTTGTCGAGGTCTTTCAAGTCCCACACCAGCGTCCGGGTGTGCTTGGCCTTGCCCTGGATCTCGTCGAGCTCGTCGTTCTGGTAGAAGTAGCGCTGGTCCGGCCCGAACCAGCCCTGGTGGACGTAGCCGTAATCCGGGTAGGAGCCGGTCGAGATCGCGTAGGTGCTGTCCTTGTTCGTCACGTCCGCGATACTGATCGCCGTCTCGTTAGACCCGACGCAGATCTCGCGGCCCTGATACTCCGAATCCGGCCCGTTGTACATCACACACTGCGCGTCATGGGTGTATCCGGTGCCGGAGCGGCCGGTCGACGGGTCCGCGAAGCAGCCCGCGAAGGTGGGGTTCATTGGGTCTTGGATGTTGATCATGTGGAGGCCTCCCCCGCAGGTCTTGCCCCCACCACTGCTGCCGACCGCGTAGGCGTATCCACTCTTCTTGTTGATGACAACGTTGTGGACACTGTTGACCTTGTCGTAGAAGGCGTCCCGTTCGAACGTAACCGGCATCTCGCTCTTCTTTACATCCCGAAGACGGGTCAGGTCAAAGACCTGCATGCCGTGATCGCCCGCATTGTCGGCGACGACGAAGGCGTGGTTCTCGTACACCTTGATATCGCGCCAGGAATTGACGCGGGCCCCGTCGGTCAGGGGGAGTTCGCCAACGTACACGGGATTCGTTGGGTCACTCACGTCGACAAACGCGGTGCCATCGGTGCGGCCCACAAGGGCGTACTCGGTGCCGGTCTTCGGGTCGGTCCAGCCCCAGATGTCGTTGAGGTTGATGCCGCGCTCCCCGCCGATCCTGTCGATCGGGAGAAACGCCTTCAAATCAACTTTCTTGCAGGAGAACTGAGCGACTTTCCCATCCTCGCACCCCTTCTCCTCTCCGGTCATGGCGCTGAGGACGTCGCCGGTGGTCGGGGCAATCGGCTCGGTCTGGGTCCAGTCGCCAGCATCAAGCGAGTAGATGCCCATCGTGCCGGCTCCGTGATCATCCCCTGGAAGGCCAGCGGCCACGATCGATTCGCTGCCGGCCAGCGTGGCACCAAACAGGTTGCCGGCGTCCGCCTTGGGATGCGAGACCTTTTCGACGCCGCTCCACGTGCTGTCGGTGCGGCTGTAGCGGTAGAGGACCCCGGTTTGATCGGAAGCGCCCGGTGCCCCCACCCAAAGGTCCGATCCATCGTAGGCAAAGGCGACCCCAAACAGGTGCCGGGACGTGCCGTCGAACGGAAGCAGACGACCGCTGATCGTCCACGTCTGTTTCTGTGCGTCGTTCTTCATGCCAAGCGACAGGCTGTACGCCGCCCCAGTCGCGCCGTAGGCCCGGGGGGCTCCAACAAGGACAGACTCGCCTACCTTCTGAATCGAACTGCCGAACCGGGCACTCTTGCTCAGTCCCTCAGGAGTAACGGTCTGCTTCTCCGTCCATCCCTCGCTCCCAGCGTGAAACACCACGACGGCGCCGCTCTTGTGCTTCGGGGCCGTCACGAACAAATGGTCGCCCGAGGCGAGCAGGGCACTCGCGAAGCCCGCGTCCGAACCTACTTTTTCGCTTCGGAGCACCGTGGCCTCCTGCCACTGTCCGTTCTGCTGTTCAAAGACGTGTACGGCACCGGAGGTGAGAGTGTCGCCTTCGGTCATCGAGACCGTCGCCCCCGTGCCCACAAAGAGCCGGTTTTCGGTGAGGACGACACTCTTCCCAAAGCTGGACGTGCTGTCGGGCGACGTCAGACGGGCGACCTGCGTCCATCCGTCCGCCTTGTTCCGGAAGAGGTAGGCGGCGTTCGCCGAGGGGGCACCCACGACGAGGTGCTTGCCCATCGCATCGAGGGAGGTCCCAAAGCCGTCGCCGACCGTTCCGCCGTCGGCTTCCAGGTAGGTGGATTCCGTCCAGGCGCCTCCGTCTTTTCCGTAGACGTAGACCCGTCCGGGAGTGTGGACATTTTGCGGCTCACCGACGAACACGCGGTTCGCACTTGCGTCGAGTGCACGACTGAAGCCGTTCAACTGGGCACCAGGGCCCATCGGGGTGGTCTGGGCACCGGCGGAACCGCACCAGACGAAGAGACCGAGCACAAAGCTGAGGAATATAAGTCGTCTCATGAGAAATTGGGTCAAGCTATCCAGGGGAGCGAGGATTAAATCACGAAAGCGACATCCCACTATAGCTGCGTGCGGCCTTGGAGTTTCAACCCACCGGGTCCCCAACCACGCAAATATTTCTCCTCTTTCAATTCTGTGTGATGCTCCTGGCGGTGTCGGGTGGACGGAAGTACCTCCTAGCCGGAGTCCTGTACCTCGGAGCGCCCAAGACCTCGGAGCGCCCAAGACAGCACGTCGTCTACGCTGGGAACGCCCCTCCCGAACTCTAACCTCGATCTCGCACTCTACTCCTCCTGCGTCTCGGTGTGGATATGTTGCGCGTTCGCTCTCGTAGCGAGACCAGGGCTGTTTTCGGCAAATACAAGGAGATTGGGGAGAGCGTGCGTTAGCTCCGGGACCGGATCCTCCCTTGGAAGAATGCCCAGGGCATGCGCTCGCCCTGGTCGAAAGCGAGAAATGCACCAGCCTCCAGGGCATTCTGACGCTTCCGGGGCTCCAATTTCACGCCGGTGCTACTCCATCAGAAGATTGAGGAGGCGGATGACACGGCGGCGCATGCGGCGGCGGTCCACGATCATGTCCACGAACCCATGCTCCTTCAGAAACTCCGACCGCTGGAAGCCCTCCGGCAGGTCGGATCCGATCGTTTCGCGGATCACGCGGGGTCCGGCAAATCCAATGAGCGCGTCCGGCTCCGCGATATGAATGTCGCCGAGCATGGCGAAGGACGCCGTCACGCCCCCTGTGGTGGGGTGTGTGAGCACCGAGATGAACGGCAGGCCCGCCTCGTCGAGCCTGGTGAGGTGCGCACTCGTCTTGGCCATCTGCATGAGGCTGAGCGCTCCCTCCATCATGCGGGCCCCGCCGCTCTGAGCAATGGTGATGAGCGGCATCTCCTGCGTATACGCCCGCTTGATGGCCCGCGCCACGATCTCCCCGACCACCGAGCCCATCGACCCGCCGATGAAACTGAAATCCATCCCCGCCATCGACACCGGGTGTCCTCCGATGCGGCCGGTGGCGGCCTGCGCGGCCTCGTTCTGCCCCGTTTCCTCCACTGCACTCTCCAGCCGCTGCGTGTAGGACTTCCGGTCCTCAAAGTCAAGCGCGTCCACCGATCGGAGGTCGGTGTCGTGCAGGTCGTAGTTGCCGTCATCGAAGAGGAAATCAAAGTACTGGTGGCTGTCCATGCCGAAGTGATACCCCGAGCCGGGAAACACGAGCAGGTTGTCCTCCAACTCGCGGCGGTTGACGATTTCGCCCGTCTCCGGACACTTTACCCACTGACCTTCCGGCATCTCATTTTGCTCTTCGCGTTTCGTTCGGATGCCAGCCTTCTCACGGCGAAACCAGGGCATAGCAGTATCGAGTGGCAAGTGTGCAGGAAGTACGCAGGGTAAGAGCGTCAGACGGGCCGTAGCGCCTTCCTGACGCGTGTTCACATCTGGGGGAAGATCGTAAATCCCGGCCGCAAAGTCCAAATCCTACGCGAAGGGGGAGGGGGCGGGGGTGGCGTGCACGTCCTTCACGTACAGTGGCTCGAACGTCCCCACGTCGTCCGGTCCCTCCACGGCGAGGCGGCGGCGCCCCCGGTGGGCGACCCAGGAGGCCGACGGGGTCACCTCCTCTGGCGGCACGAGGGTGTGTCGGGCCTCAACCGTCGCAAGCACGTCTTTGGCCGTCGGAGCACCGTCCCCGACGAGCCACAGCCGGCCCTCGATGTCCCCAATCCAGTCGGGAAGCGCCTCCACCGGCAACGCCTTCGTCGGGGCCTGTTCGACGATCCCGTCCGTCGTGATCCGGTAGGCCCCGGCGTAGACCTCTTCTCGCCGGGCGTCGAGCATCGCACAGACCACATCGCCGGGGGCCGCGACTGGGGCCAGTTGCGCCGCGTAGGCCGCCAGCGTGGGCACGCCCACGAGCGCGGCGTCGGCGGCCAGCGCCCAGCCCTTCGCCGTACTTGCCCCGATGCGCAGTCCCGTGTACGAGCCCGGCCCCATCGAGACGGCCACTGCGTCGAGTTCGTCCGACGACACGCCGGCGTGACCCAGGGTGTCCTCCACGAGCGGCGTCAGGCGCTTGGAGTGCACGCGGGGCCGGTACAGGTGGGCCTCTGCGACCACCGCGTCGTCGCGGAGGACGGCCACGCCGCAGGTCGAGGTCGCGGTTTCGAGGGCGAGCAAGAGCAAGGACGAAAGGGTCTGTGTGAACGGAGAAGTCGACTTCAGGCTTACTGCATGACGCGCCCACCGTCCACGACCAGGTTCTGTCCGGTGATGGCCCGGGCCCGCGGCGAGGCAAACAACAGCACGGCGTCGGCCATCTCCTCCGGCGTCGTGACAGTGCCACGGGGGGTGTTCTGCTCGATAATCTCGAAGACCGCGTCTGGGGTGGCGGCACTGGCGTCCGTCTCGTCAAGCAGCCCTCCGGAGACGAGGTTCGCCGTAATTCCTTCTTCGCCCAGCTCCTGGGCAACGTTCCGCACGAACCCGAGGAGGGCCGCTTTTCCGGTCGTGTAGTCGTGGTAGGCGACCGCCGGGTCCTGGACGAGGTTGGAGCTGATGCCGATGAAGCGCCCCTCCCGCGCCGAACGCATGCCGGGCAGACAGGCCTTCAGCAGGTGGAGCGCCCCCTTCACGGACCCGTCGAGTTGGGCCTGGTAGTCGTCCCACCCAATCGTGTCGATGGTTTCTCGATTCTCGGGGTCGAAGCGATAGTCGATGAGCGCGTTGTGGACCGCCGTAGTGACCGGGGCCCCAAAGTGGTCGGCAGCCGTATCGACCATTGTCTGTACGGCGTCGGGGGAGCGCACGTCGGCCTGCACGGGAAGGGCCCGGTCGCCAATGTCGGCGGCTACGGCCTCGGCATGGTCCGGACTTTGGAAGTAGTTCACGACGACCCGAGCACCTTCCCGCCCAAAGGCCCGGGCGATGGTGGCCCCGAGCCCGCGGCTGGCCCCGGTGATGACGACGACCTGACGATCAAGAGCGATCATGGTGTGCGGTACACTGGCTTCTGAAAAAACAATGCGAAGCCAGGGGGCACCTCGCCCCTGCACACCAATCTTGGAGTGCCAAGACGCTTCCTGCGCCGGTACGAGCCGGATCAGGTTCGGAGGGTGTTTCTCAGCCCACACATAGGCAGGCACCCCTGGCCGTTACGGAAAATTGCGTGCATCAACGTACCCGCTCCGACCCGCACAGTCAACTCCCCGAGAGGCAGCTCCGGGCTACGACGCGGGCCCGCCCCGAAACATTGGCCGCCGCTCCCCCGCCGGTACGGGCGCGTCAATACGATTTTCAGGGGGCGGCAAGGGACAGGCGAACTCCGGATTGTAGGCACAGGTGGGATTGTACGCTCGGTTGAAGTCGACCACGACCGAGTCTGTGTCCGTCCCCACGGGCTTCAGGTCTACGTAGCGCCCTCCCTCGTATGTCGTTCGCCCGTTCGTGGAATCGGCAAAGGGAATCCAGAGCCGTCCCCGCTGCTCCTCGCCCTCCCCCCGAAACACGATTAGTCTCGTCGGTCCATCCGGGAGGGGTACGGTAACGTGTCCTACTTGCACCTGAGGTCGGAGTCCGCCGGTACTCTCGGCGACCATGACCGTATCCGGAGAGGGGGATTGTCGCAGGGGCACGACATAGCGGTAGGTGCGATCGACCTTGTAGAAGTCGAGTCCACGGAACGCATCCCGCCGGCCCGGCGGCACGACGCTTTCTTTCTCTCGCATGCGCATGTCGCGCTGCACGCGCTTCTGTAAAACCGTCTGCCTGTAGCTGTGGGTCGAGTCGTCTTGTCCACACGCCAGAACAACAGCCCCAGTGAGCATGAGCGCCACGACTCGGAGTCGCCTCATGAGGCCACCATCTGTCTTGTGAATGAAGAAGGCGTCCGCGAAGCAGAATCGGTTGCCTCCTACCGACGACCGTACTGGGCAAAGACGCTTGTGTCGCCCGCCGCGGTGAAGGCAAGCACCTCGTAGGGCTCTCTCCGCCCTCCCCGTTCCATCCCGGGGGACCCCACCGGCATGCCCGGCACACTGAGGCCCCGAACCTCTGGGGTCTCACGCAAGAGACGCTTCACGTCCTGGGCTGGCACGTGCCCCTCCACCACGTACCCGTCCACCACGGCGGTGTGACACGCTGCCAGCGGCGAGGGCACGCCTACCTGCTTCTTCACGGGCTGCACGTTGACCCGCGACTCCACCTCGACGGAGAATCCCTGCTCGCGCATGTGCGTCACCCATTCCGAACAGCAGTTGCACGTCGGACTCTTGTAGACAGTTACTGTAGACTCGGAGGCCGACGATGAGGGCCCCAACCAGAAGTACCCCCCTAGCCCCGCGAGCGCCAGAAGGGTCCCGAGGACGAAGGCCTTCGCGTGGGACTGGTACGAAGGAAAGACGGCCATGGAAGTCGGGGGGTGACAGTGCGGTAGGAACGAAAGGGCCAAACCCCCATCCGTGATTCTGTGTTTCGGTTCGGGAGCGGAACTCACCGGGAATGGACCGGGAGGCGTCCGGTTGCCCATCTGTGTCTACGTCCGTCCAGGAGTCCCCACAGCGGCCCCAGCCCTGAAATTCTGCCTTCGGCGAACATCCGCCCCGTTTCTTTCTTTTCAAGATTCTACGCCGGCCATTTTCACCCGCAGAAGGCTCAACAGACCGGCACAGCGGCCGCCAGGATGTTCTCTGCCTTCGCGCTGCGGCGCGTCCTTGTGGTAGTCACGCTCCCTTCTTCTTGATTCCGGCTTCTTTGTGCGTGAACTTAGAGGGGATAGCGGATGCCCTGTGCAGCGTCCGAGGCCGCGACCCAGTTTCCGAGTTCTCGCCCACCAACTCCCTGGAGAGCTGATGACCGTTACCGACGCCGATCAAATTCGAAACGTCGTCTTGGTAGGCCATCAAGGCAGCGGCAAGACTGCACTGTCCGAGGCCATGCTTCACACGAGTGGGGCCCTCTCCCGAGTCGGGTCCGTGCCCGAGGGAACGACGACGAGCGACCACCGCGAGAGCGAGAAGGAGCGGCAGATGTCGATCTTTGCGACGCTGCTCCACGCTGAGTGGAACGATCAGAAGATCAACATCCTCGACACTCCTGGGTACCCCGATTTTGCGAGCGAGGTCATCGCCTCCATGCGGGTAGCCGACACCGCTCTGTACGTGCTGGACGCGCGGTCGGGGGTGCAGGTCGGTACGGAGATGGCCTGGTCGTACGGCGAGCAGACCGACACCCCGTCCCTATTCGTGGTAAATCAAGTCGACCAGTCGGACATTGACTTCCGCGGCATCATCGATGAGGTGGAGGACCGGTTCGGACGAGGGGCAGCGGTCGTGCAGTTTCCGGCGGGGGAGGACTCTCGATCCCTCATCGACGTGCTTCGGATGCAGCAGCTGTACTACCCTGAGGGCGAGACCGAACCGGAGGTGCAGCCGATTGACGGCGCGTACGAAGAGGAGGCCCAGGAGCGTCGCGAGACGTTGGTTGAAGACATTGCTGCCAGCGACGACACCCTCATGGAGACCTACTTTGAACAGGGAGAACTGACCGAGGACCAGATGCGAAACGGTCTCCGCCTAGCCATGATCGAACGAGAACTGTTCCCCGTTTTCGTCAGCAGTGCCACCGCCGAGGTTGGGGTTTCTCGACTCATGGACTTCATCAGCGGGGTGTGCCCCTCGCCCGCGAGCCGGTTGGTCGAGACGGAGGAGGGGCGGGAGCTGAGGGCCGATCCGGACGACGACCCGGTCGCGTTCGTCTACCGCACGATGGCCCAGGAGCACGTCGGGGAGTATTCGTACGTCCGCGTTTTCGACGGCACGATCGAGTCGGGCCAGGACCTTGAAAACGCGTCCACCGGCTCGACCGAGCGGATCGGTCAGATGTACGAGCTCAACGGCGAAGAGCGCAACAACATTCCTCGCCTCGTGGCCGGCGACCTTGGGGCCCTGGTGAAGCTGGAAGACACCGGGACCAACGACACGCTTCGAGCCCCGGGCTCGGACACCGTCATCCCTCCCATCGAGTTTCCCGATCCCCGCTACCGCATGGCTGTTCGCCCCGTGGAGGAGGGTCAGGAGGATAAGCTTGCGCAGGGCCTTCACCAGATCACGGACGAGGACCCGTCGCTCGTTTTCAACCACGACTCGCTTCTCAATCAGCTCACACTGAGCGGCCTGGGCGAGACGCACCTCCAGATCGCGAAGTCGCGGCTGGAGCGGCAGGCGGGCGTCGAGGTCGAGTTCATGCGGCCACGCATTTCGTACCGGGAGACAATCCAGAGGCGGGCCACGGCCGAGCACCGTCACAAGAAGCAGTCGGGCGGGGCTGGCGAGTTCGCGGACATCTCCATGCTCGTGGAGCCCTTGGACGGGGAATTCCACCCGCCGGACTACGTTGACGTTCGGGGCGAGGAGATGATCGAAACGGATTGGGGTGCACAGGTGCACTACGTCGACGCCATCGTTGGCGGCGTCATCGACATGAACAAGTTTTTCTCGTCCATCCAAAAAGGAACGCTCAACACGATGGAGGAGGGTCCCGTGGCCGGCTTTCCCGTCGGCGACGTGCGAATCGTGATCTACGACGGGGGCATGCACCCGGTCGACTCGAACGAGGCGGCCTTCAAGCGGGCCTCGTTCGCCTGCTTCCGGAAGGCCTTCCAGAAGGCCGACCCGGTCCTGCTGGAACCCATCCATTCCGTCACCATCACCACCCCCGACGACTTCACAGGCGACATTATCAGCGACCTGAACACGCGCCGCGGCCGTGTGCAGGGCATCGACACGCAAGGGCCCTTTCAGAAAATTACTGCTGAGGTCCCCGAGGCAGAGCTTCATCAGTATTCGACGACGCTCCGGTCCCTGACCCAGGGCCGGGGCATACACCAGACCCAGTTCAGCCATTACGAAGCGATGCCGAGCAATGTGCAGGAGGAGGTTGTGGAAGCAGAGACCGCCGAGGTGGCAGCGTAGGGCTCGCTGCTTCTACCGAAGCCTGTCAGGAGCCCTTCGGCCGGGCGTGCCCTCCCCCGATCAATTCTTGAAATGCCGATCGATCTCTGTTCGCGCCCACCTCGAGATCTGGAGTGACGGATGAGGCACGGGCGCGTAGTCGTCTCTGAAAGTGGACAAAGCGCGTTTGAACTGCGGTCTCCCGGGTTGCTCTGCTCCTGCTTGGCCCCTCCTTTTCTGATTTCTGTAACCTTTCGTCCTATGCGGGTGGATGTCTTAATTTGATCCCGTGTGTCCTTCCGTCTATCCTTGTATGGGATCTTTCAGAACGCCTCGGCCCTGAGAGCAGAGACCAGAACCCCTACCTCTGCTCACGAGAAATTCGCCTCGTTCCGCCCGTTACAAGCGTAGTCGGCCCGACGTGTGAAACACTTGGCCCGAAAGTTGCGAGATGACCCTGTGCCCTGCAGGTCGTCCGTTTCGGTCAACAAGTGCAACCTGTAAGCTAGAAGCCTCCTGCTCCAATTTTCTCCCAACTCGTCTCTGGAGCCTGGAAAGGCGACCCATTTCGGTGCTCCAATCCAACTACGACGGACGGGGAGAAAGAAGCGAAAAGGGGCTCCGGAGACGCAAGTCCCCCGGCTGGGCGGACCTTATTGTCGAGTGCAGACAATACTCCCGATCTTGTTGATTCTCATCTGATGCTCCCTTTTCCCTTCCTGTAGGCTGTTTTCACGTCTGCGTAGGGGATTACAGCCATCGCGAACAGACTTCGCTAACCCACCCGAATCGAACTTTCGTTTATGATCACTATCGTCGACGTCGAGACGGAACGCACCCTTGACGACTACGCGGCCCACGCGTCGCTCAAGCGCCCCGTCGAGGACCTGCGGGCCGTGGCACAGAAGTGCGCCGACCGCCTCGAGGACCGAACCGTATGGATGGTTAATTCAACCGCTCAGGGGGGTGGAGTGGCCGAAATGCTCCCTAAGGTGGTCTCCATGCTGCGCGAGCTGGGCGTGTCTACCGAGTGGGCCGTCATCGTGAGCGAGAAGGATCGCTTCTTCCAGCTTACAAAGCGCATCCACAATCTCATTCATGGAACGGGCACCCCGCACCTGAGCAACGAAGACCGAGAGCTGTATCGGTCGGTCAGTCGGAAGATGGCCGACGGGCTGGCCCGGCGAGTTGACCCCGGCGATCCGGTCGTAGTGCACGACCCACAACCGCTGGGGACCGGGGCGCTCCTCAAGCAGGAGATGGACGTTCCGGCCCTCTGGCGGTGCCACATCGGTCTCGACGAGAGCAACGCCGCCACCGAAACCGCATGGGAGTTCCTGAAGCCATGGGCGGAGGCGTACGACGAGACAATTTTTTCCCTCCGCGAGTACCTGCCCGAGTTTCTCAAGGACCGGTCGGACCTCATTCAGCCGGCCATCAATCCCCTGAGTCCGAAGAACCGGCAGCTCTCCGTAACCGAACTGACAGATGTCCTGCGCCGGTCTCGGCTGGCAGAGTCGGCGCACCCGACGGTTGACGGCGACTTTGCCCCGCCCGCCATGCGGCTGCAGCGCGACGGGTCCTTCGCCCCTGCGACCCGCCCCGAAGACCTTGGTCTCATGCAGCGGCCCATCGTCACACAAATCTCTCGGTGGGACCGCCTGAAGGGCTTTGCCCCGCTTCTTCAGGGATTTGCCCGGATGAAGGAGCCAAGCTTTTTCGACCGCAACGCCACTTCCGAACGCGATCGGCGCCGCCTCTCCCTCACCCGTCTGGTTCTTGCCGGTCCCGATCCGGAGTCCGTATCGGACGATCCGGAGGGCCAGGAGGTCTTCAACGAAATCTGTAGCCAGTGGCACGATCTCCCCCCCGAGATCCAGCGCGACGTGGCCATCATCACACTGCCCATGACGTCGCGCCGCATCAACGCGCTGATGGTGAACGCCCTGCAGCGATGCTCCTCCATCATCGCTCAAAACTCGCTGCAGGAGGGCTTCGGACTTACCGTCACGGAGGCCATGTGGAAACGGCGACCGGTGCTGGGAACGCACGCTGCGGGCCTCCGCGAGCAGGTCAAGGACGGGGTCCACGGTCGGCTCACGCCTCAGGCCGAGGACCCGGAGGGCATCGCCCACACAATCCACGAGATGATGAATGCCGCCGAGGAGCGGAAGCGGTGGGCCCGCAACGCCCGCCGCCGCGTGTCGGAACGCTATCTCGTGTTCACGCAGGTCCGCCGCTGGTTGGAGGTGCTAGCCCAGGCGGTAGATCGACAGGAAGCAGTGTCGGTAGATGGGCAGAGTACGGCGTAGACGCCACGGGCCGTATAGCCCCCCGAGGCCATGGTTTCGGGGGCATCCAGGCTCGGAGATCCGGACTGGTCCCGACCCGGAACGATCAAGCGGATTGCAGCCAGGCGTCGACCTCCTTCTCAAGCGAAAAGGCCCGCGCCGGCTCGAAGTCAAAGTTCCGGTGAACCCAGTCGCCGCTGCCGTCACGGAGGGGGCGGTACCGGCTGCGGTACCAGTCAGGGCGTGCGGCAATGTCGGCGAGCGCATCGGCAGCCGTGTCGACGTCGGCCTTCGTGTTGTAAAGCCCGAACGACACGCGCACCATGCCGGGCTGGGCCTCGGGACTGCACGCCGCGTCGGACGTCGCATCCCCGTTGGTGCTCGTCCGGCCGAGTAGCTTACGAACAAACGGCTGCGCGCAGAAGCACTCGTTGCGCACGGCCACTCCAAAGTAATCGTTGAGCGCGGCGGTGACGAGGCCGTGGGGCAGAGCGTCGAGGTTGAACGTGATGACCCCGATGCGGTCGGCCACCTCGAGGCGGTGCGACCCGTAGATCTTGAGCCCGTCGATGGCCTCGAAGCGCTCCAGTGCGTACTGCGTGAGCTCGCGCTCGTCGTCCTCAACGAGGTCCATTCCGATGCGCCCAAGCAGGTAGAGCGTGGTGGCGAGCCGGAAGGCCCCCGGCAGGTTGGGTGTGCCCGCTTCCTCCCGCTCCGGCAATGCGTCCGTGATCTCGTAGCGGTCCGTTTCGACCCGGTCCACGATGCCCCCGCCAACCGCCTGCGGCTCAAGGCCCTCAAACAGGTCCTTTCGGGCGACGACGACCCCCGGACTGCCCGGTGCGTAGATTTTGTGGCCGCTCATGCAGAGCACGTCGATGGCCTCGTCGTCGCCGCCCTGCACGCTGAGAGGGAGGTGCGCGGCGGACTGGGCCGCGTCGACCACGCAGAGGGCTCCCGCCTCGTGGGCGAGCCGCGCGACCTCGTGGACGGGATTGATGACGCCGGTTACGTTCGAGGCGGCCGTCACGGCCACGTAATTGAGCCGGTCGGCATGCTCCTGGATCGCAGCCCGGAGTGCCGTCATGTCTACGCGCCCGGCGTCCCCATCCGGATCCTTCTCCAGCGGGACGTGCACCACCTCCCCCACGTGCTTGCGGTGCGGCAAATCGTTGGCGTGATGCTCCATCAACGTCGTGATCACGAGGTCGCGCTCCGGACGGCGCTCGGCGAGCACCTGGGCCATCCGGTTAAGCCCTCCGGTCACCCCACTGCCGAGAAAAACGGAGGTGTACGCGTCGGACGCGTCCACAAAGTCGTTGACGATCTGGTGCGCGCGGTGATACAGATGCGTCGTGACGTGGGCCCCAAAGTGAAGCTCCGAATGGGTGTTGGCGTAGTGGCGGAGGGCCCGCCGGACGATGTCGTCGGCCACCGTGAGGCGCAGGTTGGAGGCCGCGCTGTCGAGGTACGTCCGGGAGACTGTGGAGCCGTCGGCTAGGGTGTATTCCGTATCGAGCCCCGTGAAGGCTGTGCGTAGCGCCTCCAGGCGCTCCTCGCGTTCGGCCTGTGATCCAAGCGGCTCGATCTGGGGGGCAGGGGCAGTTCCAATCATGGCGGACGGGAAATCAGCGAGGGACGACGTTGCCAATTTGTTGTATTCTCAACAGCAACATACGGCCCAGCGCGGAGAATTTCATTCCGGCCGGCAGCACCGCCACAGGGACTCGTCTGCACGAGAGGAGCGTTCCTGGGGGTCGGACCTTCGGCGCTGACGACTTGGCTCTCCCCCAGCAGAGACCAGCGGCGGTTCGCCCCCGTGCCCCCCTCCTATCCTCCATCGTCCTCTTCCTCCTCAAGCACGATTTCTCGGCGCAGGCGGGCCACCGGAATGCTCAGCTGCTTGCGGTACTTCGATACGGTGCGGCGGGCAATCTTGAAGCCCTTTTCCTCAAGCTTGTCGGCGAGGTCCTGGTCAGACATCGGATCGGTCTTGTCCTCGTTGTCCACGATCCGCTGGAGTTCGGCTTTTACCTCCTTGTTGGACACTTCCTCGCCGTCGACCGTCTCGAGCCCCTCGGAGAAGAAGTACTTGAGCTCGTACACGCCCCACTCAGTCTGAACGTACTTGCCATTCACGACGCGGCTGACTGTGGAGATGTCCATGTCGATAATTTCGGCCACGTCCTTCAAAATCATGGGCTTGAGGTGTCCCTCCCCGTACCGGAAAAAGTCCTCCTGGAGCTGTACGATCGCATCCATCACCAGCGACATGGTGTGGCGGCGCTGATTGATGGAGTCGATAAACCACTGGGCCGAGTCGAACTTGTCCTTGAGGAACTCTTCGGTCTCCTCGTCGACCTCCTTCTCGTCGGATTCTTTCTGGGCCTTGAGTTTTTGGAGCATCTTGCGGTAGTGGCGCGAGATGTGGAGATCGGGCGCGTTTCGGCCGTTGAGGGTGATGACAAACTCCCCATCCACGTGCCGCACCGTGAAGTCGGGGGTAATGTAGTTGGTTTCCTCCGAGAACTCGCCCTCTCCCGGCTTCGGATCGAGCCGCTGACGGATCAAGTCGAACGCCGTCTTCAATTCTTGGTCGTCCACGCCGAGGCGGTTTTCGAGCTTGTCGAAGTGCTTCTTCGTAAACGCCTCGTACTCATCTTCCAGCATCGCAATGGCCGTGTTGCGCCCCTCCACGTCTTCCGGCATGCGGTAGAGCTGAAGGAGCAAGCACTCCTGCAGATCCCGCGCGGCGATGCCCGCCGGATCCAGCGATTGCACCTGGGTCAGCACTTTCTCTACGTCCTCCTCGGTGATTTCAACCCCGTGATTGAAGAGGATGTCGTCGATGATCGAGTCGATCTCCCGTTTCAGGTAGCCGTCCTCGTCGATGGACCCGATGATCTGGTCGGCAATGATGTGCTCGGTGTCGTCCAGGTTCAGGAACGAGAGCTGATCCTGGAGCTGCTCCGCGAGGGTCTGGTCCGCCGGCATGGGCCGATCCCGGTCCTCGTCGTCTCCCTGGTACCCGGGCTTGGCGTTGTAGCCGTACATGTCATCGGTATTGTTGAGAAGATCCTCGACGTCGAACTCCTCGTCGTCCTCGTCGGTCTCCTCCAGCTCGTTCTCCATTTCCTCGGCGGTCGCGTCGAGCTCCTCCTCCTCTCGCTGCTCTTCCTCGCTCGGGCCTTCCTGAAGCAGGGGGTTTTCTTCGAGCTCTTCCTCGATGCGCCGTTCCAGGTCGAAGGTATCCAGCTGCAGCAGCTTGATGTACTGGATCTGCTGGGGCGATAACTTCTGCTGGAGTTCCTGTTTCTGCTGGAGCTCAAGCATATGTCGGCGAAAACGACTTCAATTCACACAGAGAGTGGGAGGTGCAGGCAGTGAGTTCGTGGGGCTTGTCCCGGGCTCAAGCCACCAGGACTACCAATCCCACAAAATTCATTCCGAGGCTTTTACGATGGGCGCAGGGGAATGTTTGTGATTCCTCCCTCGTTTGCGAACCGGCAGGGGCATCCGACTGCCACACAGTGCCCGCACATGAAACCCTCTGTCCCTTCCGTGCTTGAACCATTGCCTCTGCCGGTGTTCTCTTCGAATTCGCCACCGCCCCCCTCATGAGCGACCCTCGATCCAACGCCCTCAGCCCCGAGGCCGACCACTCAGAGACCGACGTCGAAAAGCTGCTTCGCCCGCAGTCGCTCGACGAGTTTGTCGGCCAGGAGAAGATCAAACAGAACCTGAACGTGTTCATGACGGCGGCGCTGCAGCGGGGGGAGACGCTCGATCACGTTTTGCTTTCGGGCCCCCCCGGCCTCGGCAAAACCACCCTCGCCCACATCATCGCCAACGAGATGGGGGCGCGCATCCGCACGTCCAGCGGCCCGGTTCTCGAGAAGCCGGCCGACATCGCGGGCGTGCTCACGAACCTGGAGGAGGGCGATCTGCTGTTCATCGACGAGATTCACCGCCTCAGCCCGGTCGTCGAGGAGTACCTCTATTCGGCGATGGAGGACTACCGCATCGACATCGTAATCGACGCCGGGCCCAACGCCCGTACGGTGCAGATTGACCTACCCTCCTTCACCATGGTGGGGGCCACGACGCGGAAGGGCTTGCTCACCGCTCCTCTCCGCGCCCGCTTCGGGATCGACTTTCGCTACGACTACTACACGGCCGAGCTCCTACAGGCAATCACCCAGCGCTCGGCCCGCATCCTGGGTGTGGAGACGACGGAGGAGGGCGCCTTCGAGATCGCCCGTCGGAGTCGCGGCACGCCCCGTGTGGCCAACCGGCTGCTCCGCCGGACCCGTGACTTCGCGGAGGTGGAGGGGGACGGCCGCATCACGAAAGCCATCGCCGATCGGGCCCTCAACGCGCTGGACGTGGACGAGGAGGGCCTCGACGACATGGACACGCGCATCCTCCTCACCCTCATCGACAACTTCGACGGCGGCCCGACAGGGCTCAAAAACCTGGCCGTATCGGTGGGGGAAGAGTCGGGAACGATCGAGGAGGTCTACGAGCCTTACCTCATCCAGGAGGGTTTCATGGAGCGCACCCCGCAGGGCCGAGTGGCCCTTCAGCGGGCCTATGATCACTTTGATCGAGCCTCGTCGCCCGACCAGGACCTGTTCGACCAGGAGTGACGGGAGCCCTGATCGGAGATTCTGCTCAGGACGACTCAGTTCTGTCCTCGGCGAGCGGCGGCTCAGGGGCGTTCTCACCGGCCGATGCCGGAACAGTGCAGTACACCGCCGTCCCCTCCCCGGGAGTGCTTTCGGCCCAGATTTGGCCGCCGTACTGCTCTACGATCTCTCGGCAGAGCACCAGTCCCAGCCCCGCCCCCTGTTCACCGGCGGTTCCCGGTCGGGACGTTCTCTCGTCCGGCTTGAAGAGCGAGTCGAGCTCATCCTGAGACATCCCGACCCCATCGTCTTGGACGCAGAGGGTAACGGTGTCCGCCTCCCCGGTGGCCCGTACGACCACCCGCCCGCTCTCCTCCGTGAATTTGATGGCATTGGAGAGCAAATTGCGCACCACGGCCTGGAGCAAGGTTGGAGACCCACGCACCATGAGGTCGGACTCGATCTCGCGCTCGATCCGAATCTGCTTCTCCTCGGCGTCCGGCCCGACGTGGTCCAGGGCGGGCTCGACGATCGCTTCGATTCTCTCCCCGGCCGACTCCTCCGGGTCGTCTTCTGCGTACAGCTGCGCCCACTCCAGCAGGCCGTTCAGCAGGGTCTGCGCCCGCTCGATGGACCGGCCGAGACTGCGGCCAAACGTCGCGATCTTGTCCCGCGGCAACGTGTCGGCCTCCGCTTCCACGACCTCCGCCAACCCCCCCGCCGTGCCCACGGCGCCCTGGAGATCGTGGGCGATAATCCCGAAGAGCTGGTCCCGTCGTCGGTTTTGACGCTGCAACAGGTCCGCGTCCGCCGCCAATTGCTGCTGTTTTGAGTGCACGCGGTCGGCCACCCGATGCACCTCCTCATCGATGGAGGCGTCGGGACTGCCTTCCGGCGAGACCGGTTCGCCCCCGCCATCGGTCCCCGCCAGGACGTGCCGCAGCGTATCGACCGTGTGCCGCCGCTCCGAGACGAGTGCTCCGACGACGAGTCCCGTCAGGGCCAGGGCCAGGATGAACAACTGAAGCCCCAGGATCGAGCCCGGCTCGCTTCCCCCTGACAGGAGGATCACGGCACCTAGATTGACGATCAGCACCCCGACCGACGCCCGTGCAAGCCCGTGTCGGAGGGCCATCCAGAGGATGGGGAGGAAGCACAGGTAAAGCAGATAGGGACCCTCAAACAACCGGAAGGCGCCGTACAGACTCAGGACTACGGCGCCGACCTGTCCGCCCAGCTCGAGAAGCGCCCCCCGCGTCCGGGGCCACCGAACATTCAGCCCCCGTGTCCACGACTCCGGAACGGTCCGAACGCCCACGGCCAGGGCCGCGACGAGAAGGGGCGGGGTTAAGGTGAGCATGCCTGCCCAGTCGCCAACTCCCCACTTGAAGGCCGTCGTGTGAAGTGTGTCCAGCGCGTATCCCTCGAGGCCCGTGAGCAAGTAGCTCACGGGCGCCAGCACGCTGTTCCACGTCGCCAGCGCAGCCATGGCCCCGATGAGCCGCACCATGCTTCCGGGCGTGGCCAGGGCTCGTCCGCGCAGTGCACGGCGCAGCGCCCAGGCTACACCGCCGTTTCCTACGGCAATAGCCAGGTTGGGCAGGAGAAGATGCTGTACGGGGATGGCGGGGTCGCTAATCCAGAGGCCGCTGGCCAGGAGGGCCACAAAGATGGCGGGCGTGTACCGCACGCCGAAGATCAGGACGAGCGCGAGGTTCAGCCCAGCGGAGGGATACCACAGACTCACGCCAGGGGCGATCTCGAAAAGCGTAGCCTGCGTATCGAGGACCACGAACAGCGCCCCGTAGCCGAGAAGGACGGCTGCAGTCCGGAGGAAACGACGAGGCAAGAGTGGTACCGGGACTAGTCGAGTTTTGGGCTCGGGAACGACACGTGCAGTACGCAATGAGGGTTTCTTCCCGCCTCATGCCATCCCCAAGACACTCCCGCGGTACCGTTTTTCTCGGGCCGCGAGCTCAGTTCGAAGCCTCTCCTCCACATTGAACTCGCTCCCGCTGCCCCCGGCAAACTTTTTTGGGCTTCGCTCTCCTGAGACCGATTATCCGGAGGACTCCTCTCCCCAATCGACCGAGATCGCCACGTCCTCCACCGTCTCCCGGGCAATGATATAGCGGGCCGTCGCCTCGTTCGTTGCCAGCGGCACGTCGTGCACGTTGCAGGCCCGGAGGAGGGTCTGGATGTCGGGCTCATGGGGGTGCTTGTCGAGGGGATCGACGAAGAACACGACGGCGAAAATGTCCCCCTCCACGATCCGCGCCGCAATCTGCACATCGCCCCCCAGCGGGCCGGAGCGATACCGGTGCACGTCCAGGTCGAGCTGGTCCTGCAGCATCTTGCCCGTCGTGCCGGTAGCCACTAGGCGAAATCGACGGAGGAGTTCGACGTTCTTATGGGCAAACGAGATGAGGTCAGCCTTTTTGCCATCGTGAGCAATCAGGGCGAGGACGGGCGGGGCGTCAGACATGGATCGAGGGATCTGTGAGAACCTTCAGCGCTCGGGCCGGACGAAAAAGCGACTTTGGGAAACAGCCGACAATACTGGAACCGGTCGCCGTGTTCTTAGGAACTGCGATTCAGACGTGAATTACCATCTTATGGGTCTTATCCGGCCCTCGCAACCACACTTTGTCTCGACTCCCTCCGGACTGCTGCTTATGCCCTACGTTGTTGCTGAGCCCTGCATCAACTGCAAGTACATGGACTGCGTCGAGGTGTGCCCTGTCGATTGCTTCTATGAGGGGCCCAATTTTCTGGCCATCCAGCCCGACGAATGCATCGACTGTAATGCATGCGTGCCTGTTTGCCCCGTGGAAGCCATTTATCCGGAGGACCAGTTGCCTGAGAAGTGGGAGCACTACACGCAGTGGAACGAGTACTTGGCCAATCAATGGCGGGATCTCGGATACAACATCACGGAGATGAAAGACCCTCCGGAGGACGCCGAGGAGTGGGAGGACAAGGAGAAGTCCGAAGAAGACATTCTCACGTGGGACGTGTGACGAGCACAGGATCCCAGCCTACAGCACTTGCAGACCGAGCGTCTCCTCCCTCACGTTCCTGACGCCAACGTGGAGAAGATGAAACGCGGGGAGTTCCTTACGGACGAGGACCGCTGGCCCTGGCTGCGAGCGATCCGGGACTTCCTCCACGAACGGCTCTCCGACGGCTCCCCTTCCATCGTGCGCACCCATCCGCCGGGAGCCCCCGCCGCTCACGGCCGCCTCAGAACAGTGCACTGAGGGCCAGCACGACGAGCACGCCCACCGTCCCGACCGGCCGTCTCCATGACCGTTTAGGAGACCGAAGTGTCTGTTTCTCGTCCATTGGAGCCCCGCCACGCATGCCCCATGCACAGAAGGTGGGGGGACGGCCAGCACGAGGGCAGCAACGGGGGCCGTCCCACTACACAGTGATGCGCCGCGTTCGTGCCTACTTCTTTACAGGAGGGTGTTGACACCCCGGGGTGCGGTTTTTGTACTTTAGAATTCCACATGGTTATACATAGAAAGCAGCGTTGACCCGCAAGTCAAGTGGCCCGCTCCCATCCTGATTTCCGATATAGAGCCGTTTTCCTGATCCTGTAGTGCTTTTCCTGCGCGG
>NZ_JBDGQQ010000170.1:0-13373 GCF_042218895.1 Salinibacter sp.
CCTGGAAGATACGGCACTCAGGGGGATTTTTCTATCCCCATCTCGGATTCTGGGGCAAGAGCACCCTTCTTTTTTCGCCTCTCCGCTCCAATTCCGACTGTCGACGTGCAGCCACACCCCGAAGGCACGTACGAACTCTCTTGAGACTCAGGTTGGGGGACGGGAAGCCTGATGCAAGCAATCATCCAGCCAGCTCTGCCTTCCTGAAACTTTAAGCGTTTCTCTTTCCTTTCACAGAATCCCTGCTCATTTCCGTCGATTTTACTACTCCTTAGAATCAATTTCGCATCGGCACAAGCAAGGAGGCGACTCGTCACACGGGAAGCGTTGGGCCCGGAGAGGCCGCCGGCTTTGCTTCGAAGAGCCCTGCAGTGAGGCACGAGTTGATCGATTTCTGCGATCCAGGGTCCGCATCATTGACTGTAATCGATCATTGACTGTAATCGGCAGCAATCAGGACCATGCCTGTGAAACTACGCGTCGTAAATACCGAAACGGAGGCGGACGATCCGTCCGAGTATTTATTTGACCAAGACCGTGTGACGATAGGGCGGGACAGCGAGAATGACTTGACGTTGCCGGACCCGCACCGCATCGTCAGCAAGGAGCACGCAGTGATCCGGAAAGAAGGGGGGACGTATCAACTCGTAGATCGCGGAAGCAAAAACTTCACGTACCTTCATGATCAACGACTGACGGCCGGCGATCCCTACGAACTTGCTGAGGGTGATATCTTCTCCATCGGCAACTTCGAAATCACGTTCGTTCCGACAGGACCTCCGTTCCCCTCGCCTGCCACTGACGAAACGGTCTTTGCGGCCGACTTCTCGAACCCGTTTGCCGATCCAGCTCAAAACCTGAGCGAGGCGCTCGCTAACCTCATCGAGACGTACGAGCAGGAGGCCCCTCAGCGTCGCGAGGATGCGTTGAAGGATGCCTTTCGCCGGACCGACACAGAGCTGGAGAACCACGAGGCCGTGCGACGGGTGCTCGATTTGCTTGGCGTGCCGCCGTCATCGACGGCGAGTTCTCCCGCCTCTTCCGAAGACACTCCGGCCCGTTCATCGTCCTCGAGCCCGTCCGCGGAAGCGCCCCCAGATACCGAATCCCAAAGGCCATCCTCGCCAGCTTCTGCTTCGTCTCCGTCGACGCCATCGGTCCGGGCCGAGAACGACGCTATCGACGAGGTGCTCGACACGCTGGTAGAGGCCCTCTCGCGTATCATCGGGATTCCCTGGCAGTTCCGTCATGAGTTCATTGGGCAGACCATTATGCAGTCCGCCGAGACGGATTTTCTCTACAGCGGAGACGCAAGCACCATGAAGGACCACCTTCTAGATCCGTCTATCTCCCAGGACGAGCGCCGGAAGCGGCTCGATCACGTTGAGGATGCTGCCGAGGCATTGGCCGTGCATCAGGTAGCCATGCTCAATGGGTACAAGGCCAGCGTGACTAAGGGAGCCGAAGAGCTAATGGACCGCCTCAATCCTGAGGTTTATCGGGCGGAAATCACTGAGGAAAATGTCGTGTACGAGTACTTTCCCATGTTGGCGAGTCCGGCGGTTGTCGAACGTCTCCAGTCGAAGTGGAATGACCTGAAGAGAGGAGACTGGTCTGCGGCTGAACAGCGCATCTTTAGACCGGCCTTCATCAAAGCGTATCTCGCTCGCATGACGGCCGCTAACTCCTCCGGGAAAGACACGACCGGGGAGGAATGACGGCACGCCGCGTAGCGATCTTTCCATCGTCAATTGCCCTTTTCCATTCCATTTTTCCAGCCGAAAACAGAATGAGAACCACGGCAGTGTCTTTCCTTCTCGTCGCCTTTCTCGCGACTGGCTGTTCGACGACCATCGAGGTGATGATGAGTGGGAAGCCCGACATGAACAGCGGTGGAAATGCCGCGGTCGTTCAGGTGTATGAACTGAGCGGCGAGGGTAGCTTCCAGGACCTCTCATTTCGTACGTTTTGGCAAGAGAAGGGGGCGTTGGGCAAGTTGGTCAGCTCTCCGCAACGAAAAACCGTGTACCCGAACGAAACGACGACCTTCGAACTGGAGGTAGCCAAAAAAACCAAACTTATCGGTGTAGCGGCGAATCTTCGCAACCCCGATTCGGACAAATGGCGCGCTCTTTACTCTGTCGAAGAAGTAGGGGATCGGCTGTCCGTTACTGTCTACGACAACCGAATCTCCGTGGCCGTTGAAGGGAAAGGCCTCCTGGACAAGGTCGGACTCTAGAATTGCTCGCGAAGACGACGGTCGACTTTATCAGATTGGTGTCACCATGCCTCGTGATCGAAAGAGAGTCGTTTGGTTTGAGGGTATGACCCTCGACCCTCACCACTTCCAACAGTGGGACCGATACCAGCAGGGAACCCTCCATGCTCGCCTTCAGGCCGTCGAGCCGCACAGTTGGGGACTCGTGCGTCTTGGCATTGATGAGGAGCGTCTCGACAACGGGGAATTGGCCCTGACCCAATGCACGTGCATTTTGCCTGATGGGCTGGTCATCGACATGCCAGAGTCGAGTCCGCTCCCAGACGTGCGAAACGTGCAGGAATCCTTTCCGGGTGACGAGCAGCGCATGCGGGCTCTACTGGCGGTGCCCGCCGATCGCCAGGATGGACGCAACGTGCAACTGCGGAGCGCCCAGCAGCAACGGGAAACGCGGTTCATCGCCGAGAGCGTCGATATTCAAGACGAAAACTCGGGAGCGAATGAGCGTCCTGTCGAGGTGGCCCATACGAACGTCCAGATCCGCTTCGCGAGCGAGCCTCAGCAGGGGTACAGCACGCTTCCTCTCGTCGAAATTGAACGTACCACCAGTGGGTTTTCGCTGAACGACCATTTTCTCCCTCCCTCCCTCCACCTCAATGCTTCGGGCCGCCTCACGGAATTGGCCCGGCAGACACTCGAACTCCTCGTTTCCAAGAGTGACGAATTGGTGGAACGGCGCGAGGACGCGTTCTCGCAGCGGGAGCTGTCCCCCTCGGATGTCATGGCGCTCAACCTATTGGGGACCATCAACAGTTACATTCCCCAGTTCAAGCAGTACCACGCTCATGGCCAGCATCACCCTCGCGAACTATTCCATACGCTTGCGATCCTCGCTGGAGAGCTGTCCACGTACGTTGAGGATGCGCAGATACACCCGCGGAACTTACCGACGTACGAGCACGAGGCACCTGGCGAAGGCTTCAGTCAGCTCGAGACCATTTTGCGACGCATGATTGGGGCGGCCACCCCTTCATCCGGCTACGAACGCATCACACTCGAACGGGACCGGGAAAACCTGTACGTAGCATCGGTGTCTCAGGACCTTCTCGACGACGCACGGCTGTTTCTCGTGACCCGTAGCGATCAGCATTCGGAGGAGAAACTCACCAATGCCCTGCCCAACATGCTGCGGGTGGCCTCGCCGAATACAATCGATTCTGTGTTGCAAAGCTACACGCAGGCGCTCAGTGTAGAGACGACACGTCGCCTCCCTACAGGCATCCCGGTGGACGATCGGGCCACCTACTTCCGACTCGAAAAGCAGGGGCCCTTCTGGGAGTCGATCCTCGACGAGGAAGGCATTGCGGTCTTCCTACCATCAGACTTTCGTGACGTCGAGCTCGAACTGATGGCCGCACTTTAGTCTCTCTCCGCAAGCAAATTGGCGCCGTGGTCGCTATGTCCTCCGAAATGGTTACGGACACGAGAGAAAGCCCCGATCAGGACGTTTTTTTCGACGAAACGACTGATCAGCGATTGTCCGAAATTTTTGCGCCCTGCTTCACCCTCATCCTGAATCTGCGTGCGAGCGACGACTTCGGCGATCTGGAGTCGCTTCGTCGACGCATGAAGGAGCTGCTGGACGATGCTGAGCGCGAGGCCTTGCGCGTGGGGGCCTCTCCGGACGACATTCAGTCGGCGAAGTTTGCGCTCGTGGCTTTTATCGACGAGACGATCCTGTCCTCCGACTGGTCGCACAAGGAGGACTGGGCCAGCACGCCCCTGCAGTTGGAACTGTACGACCAGTACGACGCAGGCGAGGTGTTTTTCGACCGGCTGGAAGATCTTCGCGAGAACCCAGGGGCCAGTGCTGAGGTGCTGGAGGTTTACTACTTGTGTATGACCCTCGGCTTTAAGGGGAAGTACCAGATCCACGGCCAGGAGCGCCTCCGTGAGATCATTGAGGGCACCTACGAGGACCTGCGGCGCCTGCCGGGCATGGGGGGGAAGGAGATGGCCCCGCACGGTACCCCGCGTGGGCAAGTTGCACAGGAGGTGCGAAGTAAGCTTCCCACCTGGGTGATCGCGGCGGCCGCCGCCCTCATCGGCCTGCTCGTCTACGCTAGCATGTACTTCTATGCCTCGGACGCCGCCAACGAGACGGCTCAAGAGATCCAATCTCTCATCGCGAAGGCTCAGTAGCTCGTCCGCGGCTGCCCCGTAGAAGCCCTGCTCCCTCCGCACTAGCTCGCCACTGCTGCCATGCAGTCGATCCTCAATCTATTCAAGAACCGATATTTTTGGATCGCCGTCGGCTTTGCGCTCCTCATTGCGCTGACGCTCTTTGCCGGGGAGTGGTTCGGTTGGACGATGGTCACGCAGTTGCTCATCATCATCGGCCTGCTGGTCGTCTGCATCGGCGTCGTCGCCTACGAGTTTATCCAGGCGAGCCGGAGCGCCCAGAAGATCGAGCAATCGATTAAGCAACAGGCCGAGCAGCAGCGCATGAACTCTCGGCCGGACAAGCAGGCTGAGATCCAGGAGCTACAGGAGCGGCTCGAGGAGGCCATCGCCAAGCTCAAACAGTCGAAACTCGGGCGCGGGCGACGGAGCAACGCGGCCCTCCACGCATTGCCGTGGTACATGTTTATCGGCCCGCCCGGCGCCGGAAAAACGACAGCGATCCAAAACTCAGGGCTCAATTTTCCGATCGGGACCGACGGCGTGCGGGGAGTGGGGGGCACGCGGAACTGCGACTGGTTCTTCACCGATCAGGCTATTCTGCTCGACACGGCGGGCCGCTACATGACCGAGCAGGAAGACGAGGAGGAGTGGCACGCCTTCCTCGAGATGCTCAAGGAGCACCGCACAGGCCGGCCTATCAACGGCGTCCTTGTCGGGATCAGCATCGACGAGTTGGTGGACGCTGCGCCCAACGAGGTCGAGTGGCACGCCAACAACATCCGTCGTCGCGTCAGTGAGCTCGTCGAGAAACTCGGGGTTCGCTTCCCGGTCTACGTCGTGTTCACGAAGTGCGACCTGCTGCAAGGGTTCGTCGAGTTCTTCAGGGACATGACGCGTCAAGAGCGACAGCAGATCTGGGGCTGTACCCTCACTGAAGAGCAGCGTGAGGAGGGCAGTCCGCGAGCCCTCTTCGAGAAGGAGTTTGAGCGACTCAAGGATTCTCTCATTGACACGCGGTTCGAGCGACTGAGCCGGTCGATGAAGCGGGAAGACCGCCGAAAGGTATATACATTTCCTCTGCAGTTTGCCTCCGCGAAGGAGAATCTGTCGTTCTTCATCGACCAGTTGTTTCAGGAGAACCCCTACCAGGAGAACCCTGAGTTTCGGGGCTTCTACTTCACCAGCGGCACCCAGGAAGGGGCCCCGATCGATCACGTCATTCAGTCGGTCTCCGAGGAGTTCAACTTTGCCACAGGCCTGGAGGAGAGCGCCGAGCCAGAGACGGAGACGAAGAGTTACTTTCTGAAGAACCTGTTTACCGAAGCGGTCATCCCCGACCAGTACATGGTCGAGCAGACCTCTAGTGCAGCCCGATGGGAGCGCCTCTTGCGATGGGGAATCGGAGCCGCGGCAGCCGTGGTGCTCGGTCTAATCGTGGTGGGCCTCTCACAGGCACTCTGGCGCAGCCTGGGGACCCTCGACGAGGTGGAGGAGGCGGCCCAGGCCGCCGCGTCGGTGCAGTGGGACGGCCAAAACACGTCGGAGGACCTCAAGAAGCTTACTCGGCTGCAGGACAAGATTGACGAGTTGACACGCTACCAGGAAGATCCCCCTCTCCTCCAGTCGGGTCTTTACCGCGGCGGGACGGTCCTCCCTCCTGCGCGCAGCCTCTACTACCGGACGCTCCGACCGCTCGTGCGAGAGCGCTTCAAGGCGCTCGAAACGAAGCTCTCGAATGCAGCGTCGGTGACGCAGGAAGAGCGCTCGGCCCTGCGCGATCAGCTCGAGAACTATCTGCTGCTCGCCGACTCGTCGCAGGCGCTGCGGCAGGACCGGTATCGGGATCAGCTCACCCAGTATCTCACTCGCCGGATGACCCAACCGACCGGCTCTGCAAGTACTGTAAGCTTTGAGGGATATGGAGGACAGGTTCAGTCTCACATGAAGGCTTACGTGGACGGGCTCCGGGAGGGCCGGGTGGAGCCGTTCGAGGTCCAGCCCTCCACGGTGGAGCGCGTGACGCGACTGGTGAATCGTCCCCCGACAATTCGTACCATCTATGATCGGATCAAGGAAAAGGGGGCTAGCCAGTTCTCGCCCGTCACGCTCACAAGCATGCTGGAGAGCGGGATCTCCCTTTTTGCCAATCCCTCGCAGGTGAAGGTCTCCGGGTTCTTCACGCAGCGAGCATGGAATAACTTCGTCGAGGAGCAGATCAAGCAGGCGGCGAAGACGCCCACCCAGGACGGGCTCATTGGAGGAGGGTCCGAGCAGCTCTCCGAAAACCTGCGTGATCCTGAAACCGTGCGAAAGAAGCTTCGAGAGCGCTATTTTGGGGACTACGCCGCGGCCTGGAAGAAATTTTTGAACAGCGTCGAGTACCGCTCCTTCGGCAATCTTCGTTCGACGGCCGAGGCCCTGCAGACCCTCGGTGACCAGTACAACTCCCCGATCCTGTATGTCTTGGGGGGCGTCACGAACCAGACGCAATTCAGATCGGCAATCGGTGCCGCCGCGAAGTCGGCCAAGAAGCAGGCTCAGGAGGAGGCAGCCCGGCGTGCGGAGGGGGCCGTGCAGCGGCAGACCGGTGTGCGGGCCGATGCGCCGAACGCCGCATCGTCCGAAACATCAAATGTGCACCCGGTCAACCGCCGGATGAAGAGTCTCCACCGCCTGAAACCGATTGGCCCGGACGGTCCATCCGAGAATTTGAAGCAGGCCCTCGGAGTGCTCCGGGAGGTGGGCCGCAAACTGGATGGCATTCGGAACGACCGCAGGACGACGTACGATTTTGCGAAGCGCGTCCTCGCCGGAGATCAGCTCGACCAACAGATGAGCTCCCTGCGCAGTTATCTCAGTCAGATTTCCCCTGAGGTCCGGCGCGAGCTCTTCGAACGGCCAATTCGTGAAGGGTGGACGGCCGTGCTGGGCCGAACCCAGAGGTACCTCAACGCACGCTGGAATGAGGAGGTCTACAGCTTCTATCAGGCCAACCTGGAGGGTCGGTATCCAGTGAGCGGCAGCCCCAACCACGTGCCCCTCGCGACCTTCAAGAAGTTCTTTCGCCCGCAGGACGGCAAGTTGGCGGCGTTCTACCAGAATCTCCTGTCGTCCTTCCTCCGGGAGGACCAATACCGGCCGAAGACCTGGGAGGGACAAGGCATCCAGGTTTCACCATCCATGGTTCAAGCGCTCGAGCGGGCCGAGCAGATCCGGAACGAGCTCTTCTCGGGAGGCTTCGGGCTCCAGTTCAAGCTTGTGCCCTATCAGCCAAAGCGTGAGGGAAATGCTCCCGCGCCAGGGAGGGTCACGATCCGCGCACACGGGACGAAGCTGGTCTACAGGTTGGGCGCTCGTCCAGAAAAGAGGTTCCAGTGGCCTGGAACGAGCCGAGGAGCGATGGTCCGAATCACGACAAATGCAGGCACGGTGGGCCCGATAGAGGCCAGCGGGCCCTGGGCCTGGTTCCGGATGCTAGAAAAAGCCAAGGTTACTCCCGAAAGCCCCACCGACTACCGGCTGGAGTGGCGCTTCGCTCCCTCCGACCAATATACCCTCACGGCAATCTATGACCTTCGGGATTCCGACGCGCTAGGAATTTACGCGAACCCAGGCGAAACTCTTCGCTTCAGCCCGCCAGAAACCCTCGACTGATTTGACTCTCCTTCGTCCCGCTGCGCCAGTGGTCCAATGCGAACGTCCTCTCTCGATGCTGCTTGCATAGGAAAAGTGCCGACCCACGGCGATTTCGTCCGCCATCGAGCCAGCACGCCCACGATGCGCGCCTTCGACGAGTGGGTCCACGAAGGATTGCGCCGGGTACGGGAGCGCCATGACTCGGCCTGGGAGGAGGCCCTCGACGACGCCCCCACGACGCGGTTCCTTTTCTCCGCTCGCGGCCGCCAGGCCCCCAATGCTCTGCTCGGTGTGCTTCGGGCCAGCCGCGACCGCAACGGGCGCACTTACCCCTTTGCTGTGACGTGCGAGCTTCCGAAGTCCGCCGTGCGCACCGACCAGCTGGCGCATCTCCCGCTCCAGGCCGATTCGTTCTACACGGCAGCCGAGCAGGTCGTGCAGGACGCGACTGATGGAACCCTGCCGTACCGGGAGGTCACCGATCGGGTTGCGGAGATTGCCCCCTCATTTACCCCCCAGTCCTCGCCGCCGGCGGAGTACAGCCGGTTTTTGGAGCAGCAAACCGTGGGAAGCTTTCTAGAAGCTCTATTCGGTCACTTCGAGGACGGTCGGAAGTACCGGCTTTTCGAAAACCTGCTCGACATTCTTCTTCCGCAGCGGAAGCGCAGTACCCCCCGCCTCAACTACGGCCTTCAGTTCCCACTGAGAAGCGGCGAGGCCTCCCCGACGAAAACTGTGTGCTTCTGGCTAGACACCAGCCTCCACCTGCTCGATCACCCCGACACCGAGTGCAGCTTCTTCTGGACTCCTGACTCCCGCAACCCTGCCTCCGCATTCCTCCTCCTATTTCTCGGCTCCCCTCAGGCCGACACCTTCTTTCAACTCCTCGGTTCCGGCGGCGAAATCGAGAAGATTTACAGGTTGGGACGCGCGAGAGGGGAAAAGGAGGCACAGGCGGCCCTTTCCCTCCCTGAAGAGTATGGCTCGCTCCTCGAAGACAGACAGCTTCACCTTCGGGCTTTTCTCCAGCGCCTGTAACCGGTGACGTCCGAGCGCTCGCCTCCCCTCCCACAAGCTGGTGGCTCTGATGCCTGACTCCGACTCCCAAGACGCCTCGGCAGACGCATCTGAAGACACAGCCCCCTCGGATCCGACCGATTCTCAACCTGCGAACGGTGTCGAGGTCGAAGATTTCCCCGAGGACTCCTCCCCGTTTCTTGAATCCATCAGGGCTCCCATCAGCGAGGAGGCTCCTGCTGGAGAAGATGTGACCTACGACGAGGATTTCCAGTCACTGAAGACACAAATCAACAACATCGGGTCCGTCTCGGGCCAAGCTGACTACGAGCGCATCGTGGAGCTGGCGCGGACGGTACTGACTGAGAAGTCGAAGGACCTGCGGGCTGCGGGCTATCTTGTGATTGGGGAAGCCCGGGTGAACGGAGCCGACCGGATGGCGGAGGCCGTTCGGGCAGTCCGACTGCTGATCGACACGTACTGGGAAGACCTCTATCCTGCCAAACGGCGAATGCGGGGACGCGGCAGCGCCCTCCAGTTTATTTCAGACCGGCTTGCCGACTGGGTCTCGTCGACTGATTTTGAACAACCAGATCGCGCGCCGCTGGTTGCCGCCCGAGACGCCCTGAAGGAGATCCAGGACTTTGGGCTGCAGGAGATGGGCGAACATGCCCCCTCGCTCAGCGGCCTCCTGAACGAGTTCGACGACGTCATCAGCTCGCTGCCGGAGCCGGAGCCGGACGAGCCGTCGGAGCCCGCCGAAGCAGACCATTCGGAACCCACCAGGGACGGAGGCCCCCCTGCGACCGAGGCAGCGCCGAGCGCGCCGTCTGAGTTCACCTCCGCGTCGGACGTCTCCGCCGCGGTCTCCGACGCGGCGTTGTTCCTCCGCGAGCAAGACTTGACCGACCCGACCCCATTCCGTCTGCTTCGGGCCGTCCAGTGGGGCGTGCTGCGCGAGGCGCCTCCTGACGATGGGGGAGAGACGCGCCTCCAGTCCCCGCGGGAGCAGCGACGGACCTACCTCAGTGGCCTGCTCGAGGATGGCGAGTACGAGAACCTTGTGCGGGAGGGGGAATCCTCCTTTCAAAACGAGCCTTTTCACCTCTGGCTCGATCTGCAGCGACTGGTCGCCTCGGCGCTTGACGCGCTCGGCGCCCCCTACGAGGCAGCCCGCGACGCCGTGGTGTTTGACGTGGCCCGCCTTGTCCGCCGCCTGCCCAGCCTTCCCTCCCTTGCCTTCAGCGACGGGACGCCGTTTGCCAGTCCGCTCACGGTTGACTGGATCGAGACGCAGGTCCAGCCCATGCTGGGGGGCGACGGCCAGGAGAACGGAGCGGCCGGAAGCGACAGTCAGATGCCCGTCTCTGAACAGTATGAGGAGGCCCGACAGCTCCTCGGTGGGGGAGATCTTGACGAGGCCCTTACACTGATGCGAGAGGGGGCCGCGGAAGACACCTCCGAGAAGGAAGCGTTTCACCGACGGCTCTACATCGCTCTGCTCTGCATGAAGGGGGATCGGCTCACCGTCGCCCGCCCCCTTCTTGATCGGTTAGACGCGGACGTCGAGCGGCATGCGCTTGATTCGTGGAGCCCCTCACTGGCCCTGACGGTTTGGGAGCACAAATGCAAATGCTACGACGCGCTCGCCCAAAACGCTGGCAGGGAGTCAAGCGAGGACCTTTCAGCGGAGGCAGATGCGGCGTTCGAAAAAATCTGTCAACTCGACGCCACGAAGGGAATCTCCGTGGCGAAGCAGCGGCCCAACTACTGATCGAAGTTGCACACTTGGCTACCGGGCCGCACTACGGGCAAAACGTCAAACCGGGGGAGGTCCACTCCTACCTGGCCTCACAACCTGGAATTTTCGGGTCCAGGCGAAGGGTGGATTCTCAAGCTGTAGATTCCTTCTGCGTCCCCGAGCCCCACCGGTGGAGATAGCCACAGGCAAGTGTACCTCCCCGTCTTCAACCCGATCTTCCGCACCCCCGCTGGCGGCCTAACTTAGTTCAGAGATTAGGCGTTAACATGGTACAATCATTATATGTTCGAACACATGTGTGGGCTGTATTCGCCTCGGCATTCTGTTTCCAACCGCATCGACATCGACAGCGATTGCTGATTCGCACTTGTCGCGAGGAATCTGGTCGACAGGAAGCGCGCGAAGCCCCTAAAAGATACGACTAATAACCCAATTTGGGGTACAATGTACGGGTAATTCTCTAAATTCAGTCACCCCGGGGGAGGGGGTGCGGAAGATGGGCACACCGATCCTTGGTCGCTGGTATCACGTCATCTTCTCGTTTTGGGATCGCATCTCCGCCACAATTTCGTCACACCGGTCCGCGGATAATTCGTCCCCGTAGTAGCGCAGAAAGAACTGAACCCGGCGCTCGGTTGGACCGAGGTCCTCGGGGAGGGACGACCAGACGATCGTTCGGCCGACACTCCGCACCTGCAGAATGGCAGGGATTATAATAAAGGACGGCCCTGGGCCGGTTTTCTGAGGCGGACAGGCTGCCAGTTTGGCAATTTTCTGGCTTTTGCTTCCATTCTCGGCGTACTTGTCTTTCAAGACGTGCCCGCCCTGACCTGGAGGAATCGATGGAAGCAACAACTGCCCCTGAGACCTACGAGAGCGAGGTTCTGGACCATCTGGGTCTGGTAGCCGGAATGTACGACGAACTCCAGATTGGCGATCGCATCGACGAGCACATCGCCCTTCGGCTTCGAGGAGCGTGAGGTCTCGGTCGGACAAGCCGTCAAGGCCATGGTACTCAACGGGTTAGGCTTTGTCCAGCAGGCTCTTTATTTGACGCCGCAGTTCTTTAAGGCCAGGCCCACTGAACGTCTGATTGGAGAGGGAATCCGGCCGGAGCATCTCAATGACGACACGCTGGGAAGAGCGCTCGACAGCCTCTACGACTACGGAGTCACTGAGCTCTTTCGCGATTTGGCGGCGCATGGGGCCGCTCAGCTCGGCCTCGCGTCCCGGTTTGCCCATCTGGATGCGACCAGTTTCCTGGCCCATGGAGAGTATAATTCGGAGCGGGAGACCGAAGATGGAGTGGTTCAGATCCGGAAGGGATATTCCCGCGACCACCGCCCGGATCTCAATCAAGTCGTGCTCAACTTAATGGTGGAGCACAAAGCGGGATTGCCCATGTTGATGGAGCCGCTTTCGGGCAACGCGAGCGACCAGGGCAGTTTTCCGGAGCTGATCGATCAGCACATTGATCATCTCCAAAACGCACACGGGTTCGATTACGTGGTGGCCGACAGCTCCCTCTACAGCGCCTCTCACGTCGAGGACCTTGACAGGAACGGTGTCAAGTTTATCACACGAGTTCCTCTAGCGATCAGCGAAGCCGAGGAGGTTGTCCAAGAGACTGACCCGGCAGCCCTTGAACCGCTTACCGAAGGATACGAGGCCCGAGAGCATATTTCTGAATATGGCGGAGTCCGGCAGCGGTGGCTCGTGGTCCACTCGGAAGCGGCCGAAGCGCGGGCCAAAGAAAGCGCAGCGAACCGGCGCGACCGCGAACATAAGGAGGAGAAGCGCGAATTCCGCGAGCTTCTGGCACGGGAGTTCTCGTGCCGCGAGGACGCGAAAAAGGCCCTGAGCGCCTTTGAGGAGGATCTTACCGCAAGCACGCTGGCGGAAGGCAGGGTCCTTCGTGCCATCTGTTTCACCATGGATGAGGAGGGGACTCCCGTAGAGACCGGGGAGGAAAGTTATCTGCTACAGGGGAAGCTCGTCCCTTCTGAGGCCCGAAAAGCTGAGCTCGTGAAGAGGAAGAGCTTCTTCATCCTGGCGACCAACGAGCTCGACGAGGAGCGTCTCTCTGGGCGGGAGCTACTGAAGGGGTACAAGGGACAAAGCAAGGTGGAGCGGGGCTTCCGATTTATGAAGGATCCCTGGTTTGTAGCCTCCTCCCTTTTTCTGGAGAGCGAGGAGCGGATCGAGGCCCTCCTGATGGTAATGACCCTGTGCCTCATGGTGTACGCGGCACTCCAGCATCGCATTCGACAGGGTCTTCAGGCCGGAGAGAGGTCATATCCCGACCAAAAGGGGAAACCGACCCAACGGCCAACCGCTCGCTGGATCTTTCAAAGTTTCGAGGGGATCCACGTCCTACACGTTGGTTCTCAACACCTCGTTCTGAACATGGAAGAGCACCATCGAACGGTGGTGTCGATCCTCGGGCCCGGGTACGAACGGCTTTATGTATCCCACCCGACATAGGGGGTGCGGAGTGTCGGGTTCGGGCCGTCTGGCACATGGAGATGCCCATCTGGAAGCGCTCTTCATTCGATC